>JAQGOW010000596.1 GCA_028293405.1 Verrucomicrobiales bacterium | reverse complement strand
TATCTTAAAAGCACCGAGCAACGCCTCAAACGTGTCATCCCGCTCACCCTGCTCCTGATTTTCGTCCTCATTTTCATCAACACCCAATCCGTCACGCGCACCGCGATAGTTTTGCTCGCGGTCCCCTTCTCGCTCGTCGGTGCGTTTTGGTTTCTCTATTTGCTCGGCTACAATCTCAGCCCCGCCGTTTGGGTCGGCATCATCGCGCTGGCCGGACTCGATGCCGAAACCGGCGTCGTCATGCTGCTCTATCTTGACCAGGCGTGGGACAAGTTCACCAAAGCCGGTCACATGAACACAACGAGCGACCTCCGCGATGCCGTTATTGAAGGCGCAGTCCATCGCATCCGTCCAAAAATCATGACTGTCTGCGCGATCTTTTTCGGACTGCTACCAATCATGTGGTCGCCCACGCACCAGGCCGGCGCCGATGTCATGAAGCGCATCGCGGCGCCGATGATCGGCGGTATCGTCACCTCCGCGATCCTCGAACTCCTGCTCTACCCCGTCATCTATACGTTGTGGCGCCGCAGGCACTTACCGCGACAATCTTGATTTCGCCGCGTGGGACATTAGCTTGCTTCGAACGCAACTGGCGTTCATTAGTCTAAAGACCAGACAGAATATGAAATTTGCTCAAATCGCCAAACGAGTCGTCCTCTTCATGATGGTGAACGTTTTGGTGCTCATCACCATCTCCATCGTCCTGAGTCTGTTCCACGTGCCGCGACGCATCGGTGGCGGCAACTACACCGGCCTGCTCATCCTCTGCTTCATCTGGGGCATGGTCGGTTCGGTCATCTCGCTGCTGCTCTCGCGTGTGATGGCCAAGTGGATGATGGGCGTTAAAGTCATCGACCCGAACACCACCGATCCGAACGGACGTCGCCTCGTCGAAACCGTCCACCAACTCGCGCGCAACGCCGGTCTCACCACCATGCCGCAAGTCGGCTACTACGAATCACCCGAAGTCAACGCATTCGCCACCGGCCCCAGCCGCTCGCGCTCACTCGTCGCCGCTTCAAGTGGCCTGCTCAATCACATGAACCAGGCCGAAATCGAAGGCGTGCTCGGTCACGAATGCGCTCACATTGCGAACGGCGACATGGTGACAATGACGTTGATTCAAGGCGTCGTAAACGCGTTCGTCATGTTCTTCGCGCGCATCGCGGCGATGGCGCTCACGTCACGCGGTAACGATGACAATCGCGGCGGCAACACATTCGCTTATTTCATGCTCGTGCAAGTGTTTCAGATCGCCTTCTCCATTCTCGGCATGATCGTGATCTTCTGGTTCTCGCGCTGGCGCGAATTCCGTGCGGACGCTGGTGGCGCGAAGTATGCCGGTCGCGGCAATATGATTTCCGCGCTCAAGGCATTGCAAACGTATCACGAACGCGGTCTCGACCAGGCGGGCGATCAACAACCAGCGTTCCAGGCGTTGAAAATCTCGGGCAAGACGAGCGGCCTCGGTTTGCTCTTCGCGTCGCATCCTCCACTTGAGGAACGCATTGCCCGTCTCGAACAAGGTGCTTAACGATCTGAACGACCGGCGAAGTCGGCGATCATCTTCGCGACTTTGTCGCCCTCGGCTCGTCCTGAGCCGTCGCGGCCGGCGGCGTAGTTATTCAGCATGACCGAGAAGACCAACTTCTCGCCGCCACGGTCGGTGACGTACCCGGAAATCGTGTTTACATAACGCAAGCTGCCGGTTTTCGCGTGAATGTTCTTTTCCGCAAACGTGCCTTTGAAACGGCTCTTCAACGTTCCATCAACACCGGCGATCGGCAGTGAATCATAGAACTGTGCGGCGCAATGATGCTTACTCATTGCGGTGAGCAGCTTCACCGAAGCATTCGCCGTCACGAGTCCACCGCGGCCAAGGCCAGAGCCGTCTTCGAGCAAAACGGTTCCCGGTTGCTGGCCGATTTCGCTCATGAACTTCCGCAACTCGGCAATGCCGGCGTCATCCGTAAATTGATGGTCCTTCGCAAACGAACTGTTCACGCCGACTTGCAGCAGCATCAGGTGTGCATATTGATTTTGCGAAGGCTTCATGCAGCCCTTCACGATTTCAGCCATCGTCCGGGATTGCACGGTCACAACTGCGGTCATCTTTGTGTAATCGACCGGGTCAGCCTGGCGATCGAGCCAATTGACCGAGCTCACGCCACCGGTCACTTCAATTCCCTCTTTGGCCAAACGCTTTTTCAACTGCGTCACATACCAGAGCGCCGGGTTATCGATCGAAACCGCGTCGGTGACATTGCCGCCAATCGCGACATCGCCCCAGAAATAAACGACGTTTTGGCCGAGCGGACGATAGATCGTCACGTTGCTCTTCTTACCTTTGGCGACCGTCTTCGTGCGGTTGATGACTTTCAAGTAAGTCGCTTCCGGCTTCATCACCACAACCGATGGTTGACCAAGTTCCTTGGCTGGTTTGAACACCAGGTCGATCGCGTTGTCATCCAGGTTCAACGCTGAAACCGGCGCGCCGTAATAATTTTGGATATCGTCCCAGGCCCAATCGGAACCGTAGGGCGCGCAATGAAAGTAACTCTCGTCACCAATCAAATTGCCTTCGACCTTTTTCACACCCGCCGCGACAAATGCATCGACGACCGGCTGCAACGATTTGCTGTAATCGTTGTCGTTGAAACGCCATGACAACGATGGGTCGCCGCGTCCGTAAACAACGAGGTCACCGTGCACGACGCCGTTGTCCGGCTTCGATTGCGCATAGAACGAAGTCTTGATGCGGAAGTCCGGCCCGAGACGATCGAGTGCGAGCGCGCCGGTGTACATCTTGGCGTTGGACGCTGGTTTCAGCAGCTTCTCGCCATTGCGATCGAACAAAACTTTGCCGGTCTCGAGCGAAACAACTTTCACGCCCCACATGCAATGTTCAAAGCGCGGTTGATCGATGAGCCCTTTGATTTGCGCCTGCAACGCGGGCACGGTGTTGACCAATTGTTCCGACGACGACTCGTTCTTTTGCGCCTGAACCGAAACTGCGACCAACAAACTCGCGAGCAGAAAGCTCAGTTTTTTCATAAGTCCTATTCGTTCAAGCTGGCCAAATAACGTTCCGCATCAATCGCCGCCGCACAGCCCATGCCGGCGGCCGTGATGGCCTGGCGATAGACGTGATCAGAGCAATCACCCGCGACAAACACGCCGGGAATATTTGTCTGCGAACCTTTGTGGCGCATGATGTAGCCGTTGTGGTCCATGTCGATCACGCCTTTGAACAACTGCGTGTTCGGCACGTGTCCGATGGCGACGAACACACCTGCGCACGGCAGTGTCGATTCTTCGTTCGTCTTCAAATTCTTCAGTTTCACGGCGGTGACCTTGTCCAACTTTGGATCGAGAATATCGGTCACGACTGTGTCCCAAATGGGTTTGATCTTCGTGTGCGCTTTGAGGCGCTCAATCATGATTTTCGACGCGCGCAAAGTGTCGCGACGATGGATCAAGTAAACGACTGAACCGAACCGCGTCAGGTAGAGCGCTTCTTCACACGCCGAATCGCCGCCGCCGACAACGACGAGCGGTTGATTGCGAAACATCGGCCACGCGCCGTCGCACGTGGCGCAGTAGGTCACGCCCTTTTTCTCGAGCAGATGCTCGTTTTCCAAACCGAGATGGCGATGGCCCGCGCCGGTGGCGATAATGATTGTTTCGGTTTCGACCTTGTCGTCGTCGATCGTCAACGTGAACGGGCGCTTGGACAAATCGACGTGCTCGACGTTGCGCAAGGTTTGGATGCGCGCGCCAAAGCGTTCGGCTTGCTTCTGCATGTTAATCATCAATTGATAACCATCGATGCCTTCCGGAAATCCGGGATAATTTTCAACGATGCTGGTGGTCGTGAGCAAACCACCGGGCATTGTGCCGGTGATAACGAGGGGCGAAAGATTGGAGCGAGCGGCATAGACTGCGGCGGTCAAGCCCGCGCAACCGGTGCCGATAATAACGACTTTTTCCATACGAAATTCTTTGTGACGGTAGAGTTCCGGTTTGGGTTTGGCAAGGCAAGGGTGAACAGAGGTCCTTTCCTACGATTGCCGAAATAAAACGAGGTGCAATTAGCTGCAATTGACTGCAATTAGGTGCAAATGGGCGAACCCGGGCGATCAGACAGTATTTCTTTTTTGGTCCCGTTAGGTGCCGTTTGCTCCCGTTTGGTCCCGCTACCCCGAAATGACGGCGGTGCCCCCCACCTTACCCCCTCTGGACCCGTCCCACCGTCCCAAAGGCCGTAAACATTGGGGGTTTTTGCATTTTGACCCGTCCCATGGGACGGGTCACGGGCGTCGCGGCAAATCGAAGCTCGAAATCCGAAATCCGAAGTTCGGCGGGGTGTAATTGTGAAAAATGTGCGGGAATGTTGCTACAAGTAGCTACAAGTGCCTACAAGCCGCAACTTGTAGCAACATTCCACGACATCCCAGCAACACCGACCGGCTGTTTTGGCGCATCTGTAAGCTGTTGGTTTACAGGCGAAGGATTTCAAAGAACAAGAGCGCTGAATCGCGGCGCTCCACACAATGGCTAAAGTTAGTTATACAGTTCAGCATAGTCAAGTTGCTTCACTACAGCGTTTCGGGTTTGTGAAGCAATAATTACGGAGAAATAGCCACAAAAAAGGCACAGATGGCGCAAAAAGCTGGATCACAAATTACGGTGCCCGGCGACGGAGTATTAATCGTACAATTGGTTCGATTTGCCATTTGTCTCGAAATGGACTTGAGCCGGTTTACATTACCGGAAATGAGCTGGAGGCGGAGAAATGGGTTGATGATTGCAATGGTGATTTCTTGTGCACTCGTGATGATGGTTTGGCGAGCGAACGGACCGTATTATCACGGTCGATCGTTGATCAATTGGGCTACGCAATATGCCGAAGCCAAAGACGGATCGACAGAGAAGGTGAAGGCGCAATACGCGATTCGTGCGATGCCGCGAGGTAGAGTGTTGTCACGCTTAGTGAACTTTGCAACAGCAGGCGCTGACAATCTTCACCGACCAAAAATTGGGGGCATTCGAAATTGGGTGATCGATGCTGCAGAACGATGGAATGTCCCGAACCGATATTCGAAATGGCTGGAGGAACAGCCGCTTGATGATGTCGCCGTGGCTGGGTTCGAAGCGATGGGGACGAACGCGGCGGTGGCGATCCCGAAGCTGGTGGCCATGGAAAAGGATGAAACCTACGAGTTGACTGCAGTACGCTGCTTGAGCGGGATAGGCCCACCGGCACGGCAATTTGTGTGCGCTGCTTTGACGAATGCTGATGAACTCGTCCGGAGGTGGGCGGTCTATGGTTTGCCCAATGTCTTTGCGGATTTGGAGCCGATGTTTGAGACGGTGAAGCCGCTATTACACGACACTAACGCTGCTGTGCGTCAAACTGCAATTGAGATAGTCGGCTATCAGCAAGATGCGCCCGATTTGGCAATACCGCTGTTGTGCGAAGCAATACGCGACGGGGACACAAGCGACGTTAGGTCAGCTGGCATGCTGCTGCTGCGGTTCGGGACAAATGCAACCAGAGGATTCGCGGCACTCCGCCATGTGGTTGAGCAGAGGCCGGCCTCGCTCGAAGCGAGCGTCGCGCTTTCTATCATGGTGAAAATTTCTCCAGACGACGCAGTCCCTGAATTATTGCAGCGATGCAAATTGCCGAATCCTGAGGATCGAGCTTTTGCAGTCGGCCTGCTAGTCCATTGCCCAAACAAACCGAGCGAAGCCATGTCGGCATTGAGGAAGGCGGCGCTTGATCCAAACAAGGATGTTGCACGTCGCGCTTTGAGTTTTTGGAATGAACGCTACAAGCGGCTATACCCAAACGGTGTTCCACTTCCCGAAGATCCTACCTACGACGGTCGAACTTTGGGTTTTTGGTTGCGGCAGCGCGATGGTCAGGGTGAGTTTCCAAC
>JAQGOW010000588.1 GCA_028293405.1 Verrucomicrobiales bacterium | reverse complement strand
TTGGTCCCTTTTCGTTCCTGTCAAACTGGTAGAGCCAAGCTTTCAAAGACTTGCCATTGTATCGCGGCTCTGGATCAAGCATCCGAGTCGCTGCCAGGAATGCAATGGAAACAAGTGCAATTGCTGCAATTGCAATTTTCCACCGTCGTTTCACGCTCACAGAGTAGGCAGGTGCTTTCAATGAGCGAGCAAATTGACATTGCGGTTGATCTTGGCGCTGTGTTTCAGGATGGACGGCTGCAGAAATTTGTTTGGTGGAGGGAGTAGCGATTACTCATTACTGACAGTCTGGGCCGCTTAATGGTTCTTAGGGCTCCGCCGGTTAAGCAGTTGCAGGTTGGATGCGCATGCTTCTCGAAGGTGCTTGTTCGAGTCGTTTGTCAAATTGGCGAGTGCCGCAATCATGATTTCAAGCTCTTGTGGCCGGCAATCGGTTATATGGTAGGAGATTGTCGACCGCCATCGTACGGAAGGATCGGCCAGGATGGATACCAGCGTTTTCACCCCGGGTTCTCCGAGGCGCATCAGCGCCTCAGTGCAATCGCTGGTGAGTATATAGTTGTTCGGATTGCAGACCATGTTGGAGAGAGGCCCAATCGCGGGCAACGCGTTCGAGCCCAGAAACCCAAACGCGTAAACTGCTTCATCAGCTCGCCGGTTGGCGTCTTGGGCGGACCGAAAATGCACACCGATTTTTTTACCGAGAGATTCAGCCATCTGAGCCGTGTGACCTGGTCGCGATTTGATTCGTTCAATGAGTGCTGGAAGTGCGTTCGTGCCAATTGCCCGAATAGCTGCTTCTGCAGCGTTGCCCGCAACGTTCGTGTTATCCCAATAGGGCGCGTTCGGGTTTGGGTTTCCGCTCATCCAATATGCCATCGTGTGCCCATCGTATCTGTCCTCGCGGTGGTTGTTCTTGAGCTCGGTAAGCCAGCACGAGAACGGGTGCCCGTCATAACTGGGCTCAGGTTGTTGCTCCTGAATGTTGAGAAGGATGATTCCCAGGACTGCTGCCATCACCAACGTGCTGGCCGCTGCAATCAACCAAACTTTTCGCACGTTGCGAAGTTACGGATGAAGGATTGAATGAGCGAGCAAATTGACATTTGCCGTTGATCTTGGCGCCGTGCCGCCGCCGTTGCCGGAGATTGTGTCGTTTTGCGACTTTGTCGTGAATCCGCCTCCGCCGCAAATCATCGAAGGCGTTTTGCATCAAGGGTGCAAAATGATTTTGGGCGGGACGTGACATTCAAGAATCCGGGTGAATTAACTCCTTCGTCGCCGCTGCGCGAAAGTGAATCTGCGATTGATGGCGGGTTACCCAGGGTAGCTCGTGCCTCGCAACCCTGGGCTGAGTGCTTTAACGCCGTTGGCGTAGTGGACGGTGTCAAAACTTTGCACAGGAAAATGGCGCGGTGTTTGCGTATGTGCGGCGGCGTCTGCGTTACAAGCTGCACTGCATCATTGATACGGCCGGAAAAACTTTGCACGCGTGGTTTGATGCGCCGCGCACTTGTTTGCACGAGGGGCGATTGAAAGCACGCTAGAGGTGTTCGGATGTGATCCCAAAGGTTTCACGTATTCGCAGCCGATTCCGTGTGCCGGGAGCGTTCAGGGATGGACGGCTGCAGAAACTCGTTTGGCTTGAGGGATTCATGATTACACGCAAACTAATAACCAAAGTTGTTTTCTCCGCGAAGGGCATCCTGTGCGGCGGAAGCGACCGCACCGTTTGTGTTTGTTGCTGCATTAGCGAGAAAGATGCGCACTGTGGTGTCGTTGATGTATTGCGAGAGGAACCCGATGGCTTCGACGCGAGTATCTCCAAGTTTTGGCGTCGCCGCAATTTCAAGCAACGATGGCAGAGCCGGTTTTCCGATGAATACGAGGGCGCGGAGCGCCCTAGCGCGTGCTTGTTCATTACCAATTCGCACGGTTTGGGCCAATTGGGGAATTACGGGTGTTCCAGCGACTCCAAGCAACTTGAACGCGTCAGCGGCACCCTCCGCTGTTTCATACCTGTAATCCTCAGCTTCCAATTGGCGTTTAAACAGTCGGCGGAGCCAGTTGGGCATTATTTGCCGAGCTTTATCAAACACTGTTGGGCTCGTGTCGCGCGCTATCCACGTTGTCAACAATTGCAGGTTAGTTGTGCCGACCGTAACTACCGCATCGCGGAGCTCGGCTGTTGGAGGATTAAATCGCTTTTCAATGTCGATGTAATGGACGAAGCATCCGAGCCATTCGCTGAAGTGGTGACCTTTGTAAACCGGGTCTCTCTCGTTGGGCCTCGACACCGCAATCGCCGCGACGATGGCAATCAGCGTCGCGGCGGCAATCACAATTTTCCCCCGACGTTTCACGCTCACAGAGTAGGCAGGTGCTTTCAATGAGCGAGCAAATTGACATCGCGGTTGATCTCGGCGCTGTGCCGGCTCCGTTGCCGGAGATTGTGTCGTTTCGCGACTTTGTCGTGAATCCGCCGACGGCTCCGCCGCAAATCATCGAAGGCGTGTTGCATCAAGGGTGCAAAATGATTTTGGGCGGGACGTGACATTCAGGAATCCGGGTGAATTAACTCCTTCGTCGCCGCTGCGCGAAAGTGAATCTGCGATTGATGGCGGGGCTTGGGGAAAGTTGAGGGTTGAGAGTTGAGGGTTGAGGGGAAGTGCAAAGAATTTGAAAGGTCGATGGGGTTTTTCAGAGGGGCTCGTTGCGTTCGCAGATAGCAGATAGCAAATGGCAAATAAAAGAGCACGGAGCACAAAATTTGGTCCGAGCGTGGTGCCGAGCCGCAGCGTGCAGATCGGTTGTGTTAACTCCTTCGTCGTCGCTGCGCGAAAGTGAATCTTCGATTGATGGCGGGTTACCCAGGGTAGCTCGTGCCTCGCAACCCTGGGCTGAGTGCTTTAACTCCTTTGGCGTAGCAAGAGCGCCTGTAAAAGCCTGGTCAAAACTGTTGCACAGGAAAATGGCGCGGTGCGATGTGGCGAGCCCTATTTTATTCGAAAGTGGCAGGGGACTGCGCGCGCTCCTAGACGCGAAGCGACGTTTTTACGGTGATGCCTACTTGCTTCTTTGTTAGATAAAATCCGAACTTTCGCACGGCCGCAATTGGCCGGCAAATTGCTTAACCTTCCTTGCGGTTAGGGGAGACAAAACCGAAATCACTATGCAGAAATTGATTTTGTCGATGTTAACGGCTGTCTCCATTGCCTGGAACGCGCTCGGCGCGGGACCGGTTTTGCCCAATCCAATCCTGTTCGTCACGCAGACGCCCAATCCCGGCGACTTCACCACTGTCGCGGCCGTGTTTGGCACGCATCGCGGCGACCTGGATTCGGCGCCGCGCGGCGGGGCGCTCTGGATCCGTTACGAAGATGGCACGTTGCGAAACCTGACTCTTGCCGCCGAGTTCGGCCACGATGGCCCGCAGCATACGAATGGCATCGCGGTGCGCGAGCCGTGCGTTTATTGGGATGGCAAGAAAGCCGTCTTTAGCATGGTGGTCGGCGCGCCGAAACAGCAGTACGATTATCGGACATACTTTTGGCAGATCTACGAAATCACCAACTTCGCCTCGAACCAGGTTCCGGTGATCACGAAGGTCGCGAACCAACCGACGAACTTCAACAACGTCTCGCCGATCTACGGTTCGGACGATCGCATCATCTTCACCAGCGACCGTCCGCGCGATGGAAAGATGGACACTTATCCGCAACGCGACGAATACGAGGAAGCGCCGACGGTCACGGGTTTGTGGTCGTTGAATCCAACCACTGGCGACTTGTTTATGCTCAACCATTCGCCCTCGGGAGTTTTCTCGCCGCTGATCGACAGCTTTGGTCGCATCATTTTTACGCGCTGGGATCATTTGCAACGGGATCAACAAGCGGACGAGGACAACGCCAGCGGCCCGAGCTCGTACGGCACGTTCAATTACTCGGATGAAAGCGCGTCGGCGAGCTACACCTTCAACAGCCGGCCGGAAATTTTCCCGGAGCCGCGTTTCGCGCAGGGCACGACGAACGCGCACACGTTCAATCAATTTTTCCCGTGGCAAATCAACCAGGATGGCACCGCGGAAGAAGTCCTCAATCACATTGGCCGCCACGAACTCGGCGGCAGCTATCGCAGCAGGTCGTTCAGTGACGATCCGAATTTGGTCGAGTTGTAATTACTTCGGGAACAAACCGAACACGAACATCGTGAATAATTTCATCGAGCCGCGTGAATCGCCGACGGTTCCGGGGT
>JAQGOW010000561.1 GCA_028293405.1 Verrucomicrobiales bacterium | reverse complement strand
CGCCTCGGCAAGCTGCGCCGCCTGAGGACTTCCTCGCTGCGCTTGCCAGGAACAAGAAGGCTAAACTTTTTTTCCAGACGCTCAATAAAGCGAATGTTTATGCAATTGTGTACCGGCTGCAAACAGCGAAGAAGCCCGAAACAAGAGCCAGGCGAATGAATATGATCGTGGAAATGTTGGAGCGCGGTGAAAAGTTTCATCCGTGAATACCGCGACTACTGCATTTCCCGTCCTGAA
Organism: Verrucomicrobiales bacterium; assembly: GCA_028293405.1. Classification (GTDB taxonomy): domain Bacteria; phylum Verrucomicrobiota; class Verrucomicrobiia; order Limisphaerales; family Palsa-1400; genus JAICXV01. Next base: position 13,798 of record JAQGOW010000561.1, on the reverse strand, counting down.
GGGTTCGCGCCCGCATGCTCGGATCGGTGAATTGGACCTGGCAACGGGGAATCTCTCGTTTATATGTGATGGCCAATGGCGGTTTATTTGACTAGTTATAAACTATACGAGGCATACATCCTGTGGCGTGCTGAAGGTAACTTGAGCTACGACTCGTGCGTGGCTTTTTAAAATGGACGACATCACAGCTAAAAGAATGACAGAACGGCTACGCGGGCACACGCTGGGCGGGTGGCCGGTACTCGAGTTTATCAACCACGGAAAATCTGCGGTCGTTTTCCGGTCGGAAAAGAACGGTGTCAAAGCGGCGCTCAAGGTATTCGATCCAGAAATAGTCCAAAAATATGGCGCCGACAACCAACGCAAGCGAATAGAGCGCGAACGCTCGCTCATCGACAAGCAACATCCCAATTTGGTGCGCATTTTCGACGGCGGCGAGGCGGATGGTCTCATGTTTATTGCGATGGAGTTTTTTGAAGGGAAGAATTTGGCTGAGGTGCTTCCACTTGTTCCGATGGCCGAAGTTCGGCGTTTAATCGCGCAGATTGCCGCCGCTGCCAAGTTCCTAGAAGATATATCTTTTGCGCATCGTGACATTAAACCCGAGAATATAGGAATTTCAGCAGACTTCAAACTTGCGAAACTTTTGGATTTGGGGGTACTACGTCCGCTGAATTTGAGCAACGTAACCGATCAAGGGGATCAGCAGTATTTTATCGGAACGCTTCAGTATGGCCCACCGGAACTAATCTTTAGAGAGGAGCAGCAGTCTCTTGAAGCCTGGCGCGCGATTACCTTTTACCAGTTAGGCGCGGTTCTTCACGACCTATTAATGCGCCGACCTTTGTTTGAGGAGTTTAAAAATCCTTACCCACGAATGGTCGTTGCAGTCGAACGCGAGATTCCTCACGTCGAAAACTCCAGTGCTGATGCAGATCTTCGTTTGCTGGCTCAAAATTGTTTGGCCAAATCTCCAACGCATCGCCTCGATACGGTAACTTGGGATGATTTTAATAAACCAAAGATTGCCGACCCGCTAGAGGCGGCGCGTAAAAAGATCGCCCAGCATAAAGTAATAGGTTCACAAGAAAGTGAGCGCATAGTGAGAGCCGATGATCTCATTGCTGCACAGAGTTTCGCGCTTCGCTCAGCGATCCAATCAGCGGTAGCAACGACTACAAAACTGGAAAACCTGCCGCGTTATTCTACGTTGCCAATATTGAAGCCGAATCCTTTCCTTCTGCGCATTCTATTCGAGCCTTCGATCGCCGACGATTTAAAGTGTAACTTGGCTGTGTATTGCCGCGCGGACGTGTTGGATGCTCTTGCTGCATTGCATGAATTAAGAGTTTTCGCGTGTATCTGTATGACAAGAGAAGCCGTGCCAGCTGAGCCTGAACCGCTTGCGTTCAATAAAAGCGTCAAAGGTGCGCTTATCGAGCAGGATATTCGTTCTCATATCCAGGTATGCATAGTGGAGGCTTTTTCGCAAGCGCTGGGCGTGACACTCGACAAACCGAATTCTATTCAGTGGCTGACTTTTGGAGGTAAACCATGAGCTGGTGGCTAGATATCACAGACTTAGATCCGGATCAGAAGAAGGTTATACAGCTGCCAGCGACAGGAAGTTACCTGATCCTAGGGCCCCCCGGAAGCGGGAAAACTAATCTGCTTTTGATTCGGGCAGAATACCTGATTCGAACTGGACAACCGCACGTTTTCGTCTTGATGTTTAACGACCCGCTTCATGACTTTGTCATCAGGGGCGGTGCACATTATAATGTACCCTCAGAAAACATACGTAAAATGCTTTCATGGCAAATTACCTTGTTGCGTGAGAATGGTGTGAGCGTTACTGACTTCCCCGAAGACGATCTCGATGCGAAACGAAAATTATTATCGGAGCGGGTGCTCAACCTGCTGAAATCGAATCCTCATCTCGAACACTCGGTTGAGTGTCTATTAGTGGACGAAGTGCAGGACTGTCTCCCCGAAGAAGTGGAAGTATTCTTGCGGATCGGCAAAAATGTGTGCTTTGCTGGCGATAATCGGCAACGGATTTTTAGCGCCCATAACGTAATCGACTACATTAGGTCCAAGGTAACAACGATCGATTTAAAGACGCATTATAGAATCGGGCACGAAATCTGTCGTGTTGCAGACACAATTGCGCGAACCGCAGGTATGGATGAGATAGAAAGCACCTGCAACTATAAGGGCCCAAAATCTGAGGTGCATTTTCGGAATTGCGCAGATGCGCATCAACAGCTAGCGACTATCATTGAAAGTTTAAAAGTCCAACTCACCGCATATCCGGACGAACTGCTTCTAGTAGCAGGGCCGCGAAAGGCAGACTTGGCGTTTTTACGCAGTGGTTTGGAAGCCTCAGAATTGGCACCTTATCTTTTGCCTCATCGTACGGCCGGAAGTGACGACCCGAAACAGAAAATCTACGTAGCTCACTTGACCGAGATTAAAGGGTTGGAATTTCGAACCGCACATCTTGCGCTTATGGAGCATTTGTACAAACTGCGAGAAAACCAAAAAAGAATCGCATACACCGCGGTAACCCGACCAAAAACGACGCTTTCAATTTATTTTACCGGCCGAATCCCAAGCTACCTCAGCCAAGCGCAAGCCGACATCGAACCGCCAAAACCCACTCCAGAACTTTCAGACCTCTTTCCAAAAAAGAAAGCTAAGGCATGAGCACCGTTTATTTTAGTCATATCAGCCGCAGCGAATTTGGTAATTTATTATCGGACGAAGGTTTGGCACAGCTACCAATTCGTTCATCTGCAGTTGCGGCGCTATATCCTGGTCGAAATGAGCTTCTCGCTATTTGGATGAACCACCCGACTGAAAAACCGCTCCTGCCAGCAGCCTTAGTCTGCGAAGACGGGACCGAAAATGACTGGTCAGCATGGATTTCGACCTACGCACCTCGGTTGCGTCCATTCAGTGCCTATTGCAGATTACTTCCACGTACATTTTTTGTCAGATACGCAGAGCAGAGCTCCAAGTCGAACTTGGGAGAGATTCTGTGGCCGGTAGCAGGGTTAATTTTGGGCGAGCTGTTGGTGTCCTCTCGTCTGCCAGACAAAGCCCTCGATAACGTATCCGGCGCGGCCTGTGCTAGCACATTATCTTTTGCTATTTTTCGCGCTGCCGCAATGTACGGGGGCACGGTCTCGTGGCGCGAGCTAACCGAACGTTGGTTAACAGTTCGTATGGTCACCAAACAACGTGAACGCCCACTGGACCATTTTGATATTGGTCGAATCTGTGCTGATGTGCTGACGGCATTTGGAACGTTCGAGGTGGAACGCGAACCAGAACGCCGCGACAGTGTCGTTGAAGCCTGCCGAGACCTCATGCGATCGCCGCAGAGGACACCAACACCGTTCTTTTCAATTCCAGGTTTTGGTGAAACGGAAGACAAGATGCATGGATCCCGCGAAGATCGCGTAATTGCATTTGACCGATTCGCAACTTCTGTCAACCAAGAGCCCGTCGAGTTACAGTCCGAATTATTGTCGTTTGCATTAGGATATCTCGCGAGCCGCATTGCGCCAGGGACCATGCGACATGCAACCGTACTGGAGCGGACAATGAACCGATGCCCGAGCTCGGCACTGTGGTATGGGTTTTGCGCTGGCTTTGGCGATACTGACCGCAGCAGTGCTATGAGTAACACTAGGCGGGGTGTCGACCTTCCAATTGGAGCACGAAGACTAGCCCGCGATCTCACTCGAGATGGAACAATTTTGGATCCGCCGACATGTGACATTGCGTTTCGAGAACTCCTCGTGCTATCTCGAACAGCAGACGACCCAATGGAAGGAATCACTACTACGACGCACGGTACAGCTATTGTCGAACTTGCCCCGTGTGTCGAAACCACAGTCAATACGAGTTCGAGACGGCAAGTGGATTCAGGGAATGCAGCAACTCAAGACAGAGATGCATTGGAAAAATTAGGAGCTCAAATTGAACGCCTGGCTGAAACCTACCGGAGCATATCACGATCACAGCAATCTGTAACACAGCCCGACTTTCCTGCATTTGGTTCGTCACGGCGGCGCCGGCGATAAGGATACCAAAAGGTGTTAGACGCCGATAAAGTTGGAATGGAAGAATGAAGCCAAAAATCCATAGCGCAGTATAAGTGATTCACATTTTAAGGAGGTACTCGGTAAAAGCTAAAATTGAGGCCGATGCAGAAGGTCGAATCGGCAAGGTGTAGATGTCTAGGACTGACGCCGGTTGCGATACGCGATCAAAAACATTCGGCGGAAAGGAAAGATCACGCGTCCGTCTTTGCGCACGGGGTAAGCCTGCTGAATGCGCTCAAGGTATTGCGCGGTGAAGTCGGCTCTCTGTTGGTCGTTCGCAAGCGCATCCAGAAAGGGCCGCAAGCCTGTCCCTTTATACCACTCAACGATGCCGGCGGCATCGGCCATGATGTGCTGGTATTCGGTTTGCCAGAAATCCACCGCAGCGGCGACGGGGGCAAGGAGGTCGTAGTAAGACGCGAGATCATGGACGTGCCGTTCGCGGATACCGCTCGCTGGGAAGTGATCGCGCCAAGCCGGCGACGCCGCGAGCTCCCTCATGATGCGATGTGCCGGGGCATCAAAGTTGGCAGGCATCTGAATGGCGAGCGCGCCTCCCTTGGCAACGCGAGTTAGCAGCTTGGGTAATAGCAGCGAGTGATCGTCCACCCACTGCAACGCGGCGTTGCTGAACACGATATCGTAAGTTTGATCGTTTTGGTCGACCCACGCCGCAATGTCGCCAATGGACCAGGATTGGTGCGGGTATGTTTTGCGCGCGGCAGCGATCATTTCAGAGGAGCTATCCAGCCCGGTCAATCCAGAGTCGGGCCAGCGTTCAGCGAGGACGGCGGTGCTGTTTCCGGGACCGCATCCCAAATCTATCACTCGTTTGGGCGCGTCGATCGCGATGCGCGCCACGAGTTCCCGGCAGGGGCGGGTGCGCTGGTCGTTGAAGCGAAGATACTGTTTGGCATCCCATGTTGGCATGACGAAGAATTGTAGCGAATCCGCGCGTTAGATCGCGAGGAAAAGAGAATTAGGTCGGCCAGCGGATGGGGACATAAGAGCCAACGAAAGGAGGTGATTTTTGGCGCGCCCTTTCAGGGCTTCATTTTTTTGGTGGGCGTTGGACCCAGGGCGTTGCCCTGGGCTTCGGTTAAGTCGCGCCGTTGGCGCTCAAATTCAAGCGCTCAAATTCGAGCCCCAACGGGGCGATTCAATACAGCCCGGGGCGACGCCCCGGGACGGTGAGGGGTTAAATACAAAAGCCCTGAAGGCGCGGTTTAATCCCACACGTATCGTTCATCGAAGGGCACGTTGTGACGTTTCAGAAAAGACCGGTATTCTTCCTGAAAGGATTTTGTTCGATGATGTTCTTGTTGGTTGGCGATGTATTCGCACACGACGGCGACTGATTCGGATACGGCGAACGCGCCATAGCCCGCCTGCCATGCAAATCCGACAAATTCTTTTCCCTGGGTTTTGATCCATTTGGATGAAGTCGTTTTTACCTCTTCTACTGCATTGGCAACGGTAACGGTGCGGCCCAGTTCAAAAAGAATATGGACGTGATCGGCCACGGAATTAATGAGCGCGGGTGGACAATCGAAATTTTGCAGGACGGTTGCCATGTAGCGATGGAGGGAATCGCGGACACGATCGTGGATGAAGGGGGCGCGGTTTTTCGTGCTGAAAATCAGGTGTATGTGCAGGCGCGCAAGCGATTGAGGCATTGGTTGATGTCACGGTGCATAAAATCGTTTTACGCGCCAAGCAAAGAATAGCGGCGTGTTAATCGCAGGCATGGTGTTGGTTGGAGTTGATTCGGAATGATCGATTTTGGCGGCGCATCAATATTATCGCGCGCACGCGATACGGCATTACCAAATATGGGCACGAGACAAACGATAGAACGCCCTTTCAGGGCTTAGATTGTAAATTGGCGTTTTGATCCCAGCCCAGGGCAACGCCCTGGGGTTGGGGCGCGCCGTTGGCGCTGCGAAAGTAAATTTTTGCGTTTCGTTGGGCGGTTGGCGGTTAACACAAGCACGGTTTGAACACAAAAAAGCCGGCCGTCATTTGGCCGGCTTCGAATTGACGCAGTAGACTACTTCGCGACTGCGGCGTCCACTAAACCTTCGCTCAGGACATTTCCGTCTTGAGCGACGGTGATTTGATATTGCTGACCATTCTTCGTGTATGTGCCGCGATAACCGACCCGACCGTCGGGCATGGTCATTTGCTGCACGTTGTCGATGTGAGCGTAGCCGGTACGGTCAAGCATTGGCTTTTGCACAGACCAACCCAGGTCCTTGAATGCCAAACTGCCGGTGACTTGTTCCGATTGCGCGGCTGCGTTCCCGGTGTTGGCATTAGCAGGCGCGCTTGCACCTGCAGCTTCGTTGACGGTCGCGCCCTGCACGAGGCCGCCGCTTTGGGTGACGATCACGTGTTGTGACGGGGACCCCGAAGCTTGCACCAGCGCATCGTAGACGGGAGCTTGAAAGCGACCTTGCATGACGGAGGTGATATCACCGCCGGAGGCTTGAGCGCTGACAGCCTGTTGCACGGCAGTCGGTAATTGCTGGAAGGCGATCGTCCGCGCGTTCACGAGTGGACTTGTGATCAGCCCGCCATCACCGCTCAGCACAGAACCGTTGGCAGTGAACTGAAGGCTTCGCTCCGCGCCGTTTTGCGTGAAGGTCACGCGGTATGCAGGACCGTTGTAGGTGCCTTGTTGGACACTTGCAATGACTCCGTTTCCGGCTTGCGCCCGAATTGCTTGTTGGACGTTCGCCGGCAGTTGATCAAACCGAACGGCTGTCCGACCGGAGATCGCCAGTGGCCGTCCTAAAATGGATCCACCTGTAGTAACAACCTGTGCCTGGAGAATCGTCGAAGGCAGCAACAGCCCCATTCCCACCACAGTGCTCATAATAATGTTCTTCATAATTCCTCCTACCCCAATATCAGCCTTGGAAACCGATGCTGACAGGTCGGGGAATGGCGCAATCAAGAATAGGACTTCGACTGAAGTGCTCATACCGATCTAAAACAAGAAAGGCATGACGATCCCCAAATCTGCGCGTTCCACTGCCACATCTCTAAGCGAAGTTCAAACTCGTGGTGGCTTTTAGCTGTCCTCAGCCGACCTGATTGGGGCAGGCTCCGAGTGGCGTTGTATGACATTGTTCGGTGCGCGATATAAAAGCAGATGGAAGATAATGGTTGGGCTGCTGCTCGCGCAGTTGGTCTGTGGGTTGGTTGAGGCGCAGCCCCGCACGGTTCTAGACAATGGCATTGACGCAGCCAACCTTGGACGCGGCGATTGGATTTATAAACTAGATAAAGCAACCAACCAGCTTAATGGGTTGGTGCCGCAGGTGACGAATATCGCCAGTCTGATGGCTTACGAAAAGAGTCACGGAATAGATTTCATCGTCGTTAAGGCCGGTACGGGCGCAACCAATTACCCGCCGGACGGCACGCCTCAATTTTCAATCGAGCTCGTGGAGAAAGCCCACGATGCGGGGTTGAAGATTTTTGGCTACACAAGGTCATATGGGAGCGACATCCCAGGCGAAACTGTGCTCGTCGCGTCAGTTTATGATAAGGGCGCCGATGGTTTTATCGTCGACGCCGAGGGGGAGTGGCAATCGAACCACCCTTGGATTGGGACCAACGGACCGGCGCTGGCCGTTAAATTGTTGTCCGGGATCAAAGCGCGGTTCCCGACGAAATTTTTGGGACACTCGCCATTCCCGATTATCGAATATCACCGTTCCTTTCCCTACAAAGAGTTTGGCCTCTACTGCGACGCAGCTATGCCGCAAATTTACTGGGAAAAATGGCCAGACCTGGGAATTCACTCGCCTCAACAAGGGATTGATCGCACCGACCGCGAATGGAAAAGATGGCACGCTTCATTGCAGGGGGAAGACAGAAAGGCGATTAAACCTATTGCGCCAGTTGCGTGGGCATTGGCGTCGTGCACAGATAACAAACATGGAGTAACCGGCGCCGACATTAAAAAATTTGCCCGATACTTACGAACCGACGCTAACGCAGCTACAATCGGGGGTTACAAGGGAATCAGCTTCTACGCGCTAGGCGCTGGCGAGGATTGTGTTCGTACTCCGGACATCTGGCGCGGCATCGCCGAGGCGAACGTGGAGTTCGTGCGCCCGACGGCGAAGTGAATTGTTTAGCGTCGCTGTTTACGGCAACTGCGTCAAACCGCCCTCGTTGGTTCCGACAAAGACGTCTTGGCGCGATGGGGCAGCGCGATATTGTTATGCCACGCGATAACGCGACAGGTTTGCCGACTCACGCTATATTAGTCCATGGAAGCAGAGGTTCTGAAGGAGTATGATTGGGTTCGGTTTCAACTGCATCGGCCCGATGATCGGCGTGTGCTTGAGGGGTTCATCCAGGAATTTTCGGATGACGAACAGCATTTTCGAATGTGCAAGGCGCCGGATGGGATTGAGTGTGAGTGGTATGATCTGAACGGACTCACGATTTTGAAAACGCAGCCGGTCGGGACGACGGTGTAGGTGAAGTTCAAGTTTGCCACTGTCCAGTTTTCAGTGTTCAGTATCGGCTCAAAACGTTACTGAACGATGCGCACATTCTTAGTCTGTCTTTTCGCCTCGGTTGCATTTCAACTCCACGCTGCCAAACACGTTGTCCTCATTGTCTGGGATGGGATGCGTCCGGATTTTGTCACGGCGTCGAATTGTCCGAACTTGTTTCAGCTTTCCAAAGAGGGCGTCACTTTTACGAAACATCACTCGGCTTACCCGAGCGCGACGGAAGTGAACGGGACGGTGATCGCCACGGGCGTTAATCCCGCGCGCAGCCACATTGTCGGCAATCACGAATACCGGCCATACATCGATGAACTGGCTGATGTGCATACCGAAGCGCTCGCCTCGATTCGCAAGGGAGACGAGTTTCACAAGGGCGATTACATCGCGGTGCCAACGTTGGCGGAAGCGGTGCGGGCGTCGGGTGGAACTGCGGTTGTCGCGGGCTCAAAGCCGATTGCGTTGTTGTTGGATCGCAAGCGTCGTGACTCGGTGAAGGAAGGTGTGAATGTTTATTACGGAGCGACGTTGCCTGAATCGCTCGGTGCGCACTTGACCAATGAATTGGGCAACTTTCCGGAAGATGAAGGGACGCCCAGTCGTATCGACTGGACGGTGGATGCGATGGTGAAAGATTTGTGGAGCAACACGGTGCCGACGTTTTCGTTTGTCTGGATGAATCAGCCGGACCTGGCGCAGCACAAATACAGTCCCGGTTCACCGGAGGCGCTCGCATCGATCGGCAATGCCGATCAAAATTTGGGCCGTATTTTAGCCGAGCTGGACAAAAAAGGTGTGCGCGATGCAACGGATGTGTTTGTCGTTTCTGATCACGGTTGTTCGACGATCACGGCCAATGCGGATTTGGCAGGGGATCTTTCCAAGGCAGGGTTCCACGCGGCGCGGAAGTATTCCGCGAAGCCAAAGGACGGCGACATTATCGTGGCGAGTAACAGCGGGTCGACGATGGTTTATGTGATCGGGCACGATCAGAAAATCGTGACCGCTGTGGTGGCGTTTTTACAGCGGTGGAAGTACGCCGGAGTGATTTTTACGCGCGACAATATTCCTGCAACTTTTCCGCTGAAACTGGTGCATCTCGATGCGCCTGAAGCGCCGGATATTGTGATTTCATTGCGATGGGATCGTGGGACGAATCGCTTCGGCACAGTCGGCACGGTTGTGACAGATGGCACGGCTTACAAGCCGGGGCAGGGCGCGCATGTGACGCTTAGCCAGTTCGATATGCACAACACGCTGATCGCGGCGGGGCCGGATTTTCGGGCTGGTGTTAAGAGTGAGTTGCCGAGTGGAAATTTAGACGTCGCGCCGACGGTGCTGCATGTGCTCGGGATTCAGCCGAAACAAAAGCTCGATGGCCGCGTGTTGGACGAAGCGTTGAAGAATTCATTGCCGGAAAGTTTGTTGGTGCCGCAGACCCGGTCCCGCAAGATACTGATGAAACATTGGGAGCAGTATTTGAGCATTACGGAGTTCAAAGGAGTGCAGTACTTCGACGAAGGCAACGGCAGGCAGAAGTGATGAATGTAAACTGGCTTTAGACTTGAGTTTGGGGCAAAAAACGCGAACCGTTAGTCGTTAACCCAAACATCGGGCAGAAATGTCCGTTCTCAAAACAATGAAACCCAATCCGGCTATAGGTGTAGCCGTAACTTTGAATCCAGCGGCTCACGTCGTCCTGCATAAGTCTTTCAGCATTTCAGCTTGGAAAGTTTTATTATCCAGAATTGCGGAGCCTTTTTTGAAGGTTGAATGCTTTAAAGGCGACCTGCCTTTTCCAAGTTCACGTGCGCGATTCTGCTCGTAACTTTCTGGTTGATTTTGCCGGCGGAGGCCAGGATTTTGGACGGAGGAATAGACCCTTCCGACCTGGGCAAAGGAGAGTGGCTTTGGCAGATTTCCAACTGCACCAACAAAATGAAGGGACAGGAGCCCAGCGTTGTAAATATTCCCACCATGATGGATTTTTTGAGCGCCAAAGGTTTTCGCTTCATTATCGTCAAAGCGGGGACAGGCTCGACTAATTTTCCCAGCGCCGGCAACCGGCAATTTAACACCAATCTCGTTAACGCTGCACACGCAGTCGGGATCAAGATTTTCGGTTACACCCGGTCTTACGGCAGCGACATTGCCGGAGAAAGCGCGCTGGCCGATTATGTCTTAAACTGTGGCGCAGACGGATTTGTTTTGGATGCAGAAGCGGAATGGGAAAGCAATAAATCGTGGATTACTACCAACGGCCCGGCCCTCGCCTGGAAGCTATGCGGGATGATTAAGACGAACTGGCCAAATAAGCTGCTCGCTCATGCGCCACTGCCCATTATCAGTGGGCATACGTCTTTCCCTTACAAGGAATTCGGCTACTGGTGCGACTCGGTCATGCCACAGGATTATTGGGGTTACTGGGGTAAAACGGCAACCGCTGGGGTCGATTGGATGGACAGCGAGTGGCGTCCTTTCCAAAACGGTCTTGGGGGAATCTGGACCAACGCCATCAAACCGTTGGCACCGGTTGGTCAGGCCGATAACGCTTCCCAGACTGCAGCCAGTATCGCGGAGTTTTTCAGCTATCTCAAAACTGATCCCAATTGTGTCACAACCACAGGATATAAAGGGTGTAGTTTTTGGGACGCAGAGGAACATTATGCCAGTTCCTGGGATGCAATTGGCGCAGGTTCAATTGGCAGTAGCAATATTGCGCCCTGGATGGGCACCCAGCCTCAAAGCCAAACGGTGCAGGTTGGGCAAACCGCCAATTTTGTGATCGCGGCCGGAGGGTTACCTGCTCCGCTCTATCGGTGGCAGTTCAATCGCATAGATATTCCCGGTGCCACAAACAGTTCCTGTGCACAAACCAATGTTCAACTGAGCAGCGCAGGCTGTTACTCGGTGATCTTGACCAACACGATGGGCCAACTCATCAGTTCGAATGCGATTTTAACGGTGGATACTAATATTTCGTTCACGCTCGTCGTTACGGGCGGGACCGGTGGGGTGGTTGGCCTAAGTCCAAACCAAAATAATTATCTCTCCAACAGCGTGGTGATTCTGACTGCCACTGCGAACGCCGGTTATGCGTTCACCGGATGGTCCGGCGATGTCATCGGCCACTCTAATACTCTTTCGGTAATCATGGATACCAACAAGGGTGTCGTGGCCAACTTCGTTGGTTTGGACGGAGGCGGCGCGATCTTGATGGTGGAAAGCAGGGCGGGCGGATCGAACTACAGTTATTACTCGGATTCGTCATTCTCCGACTCAACGTTGAAAAGCAGCGCGGTCGGGTGCAGCGCACAAACCCTGGGATCCCGCTACGGTTACAGCAGCGCGTGCGCCATCACGACGACTCCGGTCCTCCCTATTGCCGGGGGGACGTATGCTCTCGAAATTTCTCACGGTTCGGCCACGAGTATTTCCAAGACTGTCATGGTGGATGCCGCGGTCCAGGGGGGCGCTTTCTTAAATCCAGATGGCTCAACCGCTTCGCACCTTTGGACAACAGCCTTCCAACAAACAAACCCGAATTTATGGAAACTTCTGGGCGTGATTGTTCTGAATCCAGCTGTCTCCCAGCCTACATTTCATTTTACCACTACAAACACGGATTTTTCCTCGAGCACCAGCCGCTTTTACAGCGATGCCTACCGATGGACCTGCCTTTCAAAGCAGCCCACGATCAGCACTCAACCCCGTAGCCAAACTGTCATCGAGGGTGGCACAGCGGTATTTGCCATTGGTGCCTTAGGGGCCGATCCTCTGACCTATCAGTGGAAGTTGAACGGCACCAACCTGTCCGGAGCAACTACAGACAGCTATGGCGTTAGCAATGCGCGGGCGGCCGACGCCGGGTCGTATGCTGTTATGGTGAGCAGCGCGGCCGGTTCTGTGACGACCGCCGATGCGATGCTGGCCGTGAATATTCCTCCTTCGATCCTGACCCAGCCGCAATCCAGCACCTCGCTGGTCGGAGCCAACGTAACTTTTATGGCCGTAGCTCAAGGAACCACGCCACTTACCTATCAATGGCGATTGAACGGCGCAAATATTTCTGCTGCCACCCAGAGCGCTTACTCGCCAACGAATGTTCAGATTCAGGACTCCGGCTCCTATTCGGTGGTAATCGCCAACGTCGCCGGTTCGGTAAGTAGCATCGATGCCACCCTGACTGTCATTCCTTGCGCGATTCATCTCCTCCACGTCACCGGTGACTCAGGCGGAAGCATCGGACTGGCATGGACGGCAGACGTCGGCACGGCCTACAACTTCCAGTTCAAGGACAACCTCTCCGATGCACAATGGACCACCATTGCGTCATCCAACGCGGCCTCTGGAACGCTGACGCTGACCGACTTGACCGCCAATCCTAAGCGATTCTATCGCCTGAAATCCGATTGCGCCGTCAGCGACACCGGCGGATTCGTTCGATTGAATTTGTTGGGCAATTCCGAGTCATTTGTTTCACTTCCGCTTGTTCGTCCGGCAATGGCGTCAGCCACCGTGAATTCAATCGCGGGTAGCAGTATCGCGGCCATGTTGCAGTACCCATCCTCGTGGTCGGCGAATCAGTTTGTTTATTCCGGCACTTCTCAGTCGAATAACTATTACGCACGATTTGTCTCCGGCGCGGCGCAGGGCCCGATTTATCCGGTCATCGCTAATGGCGCAAACACGCTGACACTGGACAACTCCTCCAATTCTCTCGCGAGCGTTGCGACTGGCGATCAGTTCGTCGTCGAGCCGTATTGGACGTTGAATGCTGTTTTCCCCAATGGCTCTGGTGTCAACGTGTCCCCGACTTTGGGAAACCGGAACACCGAGGTGCTTATCCCGGATTTTACAACCTCTGGAATTAACCTGAGCGCTGCCAAAATCTATTTTTTCCACGCCGGTATTTGGAAGCAGGTCGGGCAGGGTAACGCTGATCACGGGAACGATATCATTCAACCAAACACTTATTTCATCGTCCGCCACAATGTCGCGACCAACACGACGCTAACTGTGTCTGGGGTTAGTGATGCATCAGATTGGACGATTCCACTGAGGACCTGCTCAGGCAGCGCGGGTGTCAAACAGGATAACTATATCGGATTGGCGCGGCCCATCGCCGTATCGTTGGATTCATCAGGACTG
>JAQGOW010000545.1 GCA_028293405.1 Verrucomicrobiales bacterium | reverse complement strand
CACGGGATTCGGTTGATGCAGCAGGCTGCTGTGCTCGATGGAAAACCGACCACAATTTCGGCGATCCTCACAAACGCGAATTGTGCGGCACTGTTGAGTGATGAAACGAACTTCCCCGGCAACGTCATTCCAAAGCCGTATTACCCAACGCACTAACGCGAGACGCCGAAGATTCGCTGGTAGTCGTTGATCGCGTAACGGTCGGTCATGCCCGACAGATAATCGCAAATCGCGCGGTGCCAGCCCGCTTTGCGAGCCCTCTTTTGAGAGCCTTCGCCGATTTCTTTCGGATGCACCAAATAGTAACGGAACAACTCTTCCAACATCCGCCCCGCGCGTTGATTGGGTCCTGACACACCGTCGCTCAGGTAAAAATTAGCGTATAAATATTTACGCAATTCCGCGTTCAACTTGCGCCGTTCCGGACTGTGTTGGATCAACGCTCGTCCCAACCGCCGCACATCGTCAGCCGATTTCACGCCAGAATCCAAAATCAGTAGCTCACTGTTTTCGACGACGTCATGCACTTGCCAATCGATGATCGTCCGTACGATAAAATGCCGTCGCAGTTCCTGCGGCATCTCGCCGTGTTCTTTGCGAACAGCCTTCCACGCTTCACCAAAAATTTTCACATCCCGCCGCAGCTTATCTTCCGACAAGAGACCTGCTTCCATCCCGTCGTCCAGGTCGTGACTGGCGTAAGTCAGTTCATCTGCGAGGTTCGCCACCTGACCTTCGAGCGAATTGATCTTCGCAACAAAAGTATGTGGCGTAGGCACCGCAATCCCGCGCTCGTGCTTCATCAAGCCTTCACGAACTTCCCACGTTAAATTCAATCCACGAAAATCTGGATAGCGCTGTTCCAGTTCTTCAACGATGCGCAGACTTTGTTTGTTGTGTTCGAAGCCGCCATTGCCACGCATCAGCTTGTTCAGCACTTCTTCGCCCTTGTGACCGAACGGCGAGTGGCCGAGGTCGTGAGCCAAGGCAATGGTCTCAGCCAAATCTTCGTTCAACCGCAAAGCTCGGGCGATGCTGCGCGTGCTCGCCGCGACTTCCATCGTGTGAGTCAAGCGCGTACGAAAATGATCGCCGCGCCCGTTGAGGAACACTTGCGTCTTATATTCAAGGCGACGGAATGCGCGCGAATGGATGACGCGGTCGCGGTCGCGTTGGTAATGCGTTCGCCAGAGGGCTGGCTCTTCCGGATAGAGACGGCCACGCGTTTCAGCGGACAATTGTGCGTAAGGCGCGAGCGTTTGCTCCTCGCGCTGTTGCAGTTCTTCGCGTGTGCAGGGCATTGGAACAGTAATCAGTATTCAGTGATCAGTATTCAGACCACGCCATCCGTAAACCGGACGACTGATTACTGTTTACTGATTACTTTCTTTAGTTATTGGCTAACAACTCGTGCACCGAGATGCCGCGTAACTCGAACAAGCGCCGGATGGCGTCTTCAATCAGGTTGTTCGGGCAAGAAGCGCCGGCGGTGATGCCGACGGTGATCTTCCCTTGCGGCAACCAATCTTTGGTTTCCATTTCCATGTGCTGGACGGAGTTGTAGTGGCGGATTAAACGGTCGGACTTCATCATCGCGGCGTTCTTGATAAAATAGGTGGGCAACTTTGCTTCACCCATTTCCGCGAGGTGCGAAGTGTTGGACGAATTGTAACCGCCAATCACCAGAAGCAGGTCCATCGGTTCAACGAGGAGCTTTTGCAATGCGTCCTGGCGATCCTGGGTCGCACCGCAGATTGTGTCGAAAAAGCGGAAATGTTTATCAGTTTCGCCCTCGCCATATTTTTTGGCCATGGCGGCTTTGATGCGGCGTTGCACTTCTTCGGTTTCACCGCGGAGCATGGTCGTTTGATTGGCGACGCCGACAGTTTGCAAGTGGAGCTCGGGATCGAAACCAGTTGAGTAAGCGCCTTTGAACTTATCCAAAAATTCCTGTTTGCTGCCGCTGTTGAGGATGTAGTTACAGACGTAATCGGTTTCGTCGAGATTGTAGACGACGAGATAATGGCCACTTCCGTAAGCGGTGGCTTGTGACGTGGTCGCTTTGGTTTACTCGTGCTTGGCTTTGCCGTGAATGATGCTGGTGACGCTGTCCTTGGAATACTGGCGAACGCGTTTCCAAACGGACATCACGTCGCCACAAGTCGTATCGACGGTTTCGCAACCTTTGGCTTTAAGCTTTTCGCGCGTGGACACTTCGGTGCCGAAGGCGGGTATGATGACAACGTCGCCGCTGTGGAGACGTTCTACCTCGGCATCGGTTGGCTTGGCCGAAATAATTTCGATGCCCATGTTGCGGATCTGATCGTTCACCTCAGGGTTGTGAATGATTTCGCCGAGAAGATAGATGGGCTTTGGTGGCGGGAAAACTTTGCGCGCAGCGTAGGCCAGATCGATGGCGCGCTCGACGCCGTAGCAAAACCCGAATTCCTTGGCCAATTTGATCGTCAATCGACCGTCGGCCGAAAGCACGCCGCCTTTTTTGCGGATGCGATCGACGAGTTCACTGGTGTAATGCGACAACACCTGCGCCTGGACGGCCTGCATGACATCGGGGCGCCGTAAATTGATTTTGTTTGGCTTGGGCGGGTTCCCGTCGTTGCCACTAGTATTGGTGTTACCTTTGCCGTTCGCATTGTTGGGCGTCGGCGGCGTCTGCTCTGACATAGGCGTAACTCTAGCACGGGCAGGGGGTGCGTCTAGTTGAAACCAAGGGGCGGCCAAAACTATAGTGGCTCGCTGTAAATGACCTGACTTGAGCCTTGCGCTAGGGGTTAGGCCGAACTACTTTCTACCCCTTTCATTATGATTGGAACAATTCGCAAGCACCAACAATGGCTATGGGGTTTGATTATCACGGCGACGATCGTCTCGTTTGTCGTCTTCTTCAACCCGAGCACTCGGTACGGCGGCGGCGGCGGTAGCGATACGCGCAGCGGCGAAACCGGCGCGTCGATCGAAGGCCGAGCCATTGGCATCGACGAGTTCAGCGAAGCCGTTCGCGAAGAGATGCTGTTCTATTTCCTTCAGCATGGCGAATGGGCCAGTGCGGAAAAGCTCCGCCAGCAGAATTACCAATTGGACCAGCGCGCGTATCAACGCATCGCTTTGAACCAAAAGGCCAAAGACCTGGGCATCACGCCGACGGCCAAGGCTGCCGCCCGTATGGTTGAGGAAATTTTTGGCGCGACTCCTTCGCGACCAGTGACCGAAGCGGATCTGCAACAATTCGAGCAACGCACGTTGGCTCCGCAGCATCTGACATTGGACGATTTCGCGCGCTTTGCCCGCCACCAGGCGGCGAATCAGCAGTTGGTGACGCTGTTCGGCATGAGCGGCAAATTGATCACGCCAAAGGAAGCGGAAACGTTTTATGTGCGCGAGAACGAGCCAATGCTGGCCGAAGTAGCGTATTTTCCCCTGAGCAATTATATGGCGCAGGTGAACGTTTCGGCGAAGGACGTCGAAGGCTTCTATAATACTAATCGCGCGATGTATCGCTTGCCGGAGCGCGTGCAAGTGCAATACATAAGCTTTCCGACCTCAAACTACGTCGCGATCGCCGACAAGGACCTTTCGAGCAACACGAATTTGAGCAAGGAAATCGACGCTTATTATATCCAGCGCGGTCCGGCCACGTTCAAGGATGAGCAAGGCAAGGAACTATCGCCAGAAGCAGCGAAGACCAAGATCAAGAATGAGCTACGTGATAATCGCGCCATGACTTTCGCGCGCACGAACGCGAATGCGGTCATCGAAGGTTTGATCAAAGGGCACGACGATTTACATCCGTTCACGGTCGACGATTTGCAAAATGTCGCGAAGGCGAACAATCTCAAAGTGAATGTGACGGAGCCTTTCGACGGACGCACGGGTCCGACGGAATTCAAACCGACCCAAGCGTTCATGCGCACGGCGTTCTCGCTCTCGACGAATGCGCCCGAAGACAAATCGCACAGCATGATTTACTCGCAAGCGCCGATTCCTTACGAGGACGGTTGGATGGTCATGGGCTTGAAGCAACGCTTCGGCAGCCAGGACCAGTCGTTCGCGCAGGTGCAGACGAAGGTCATGGATGACTACAAGCGCGAAAAAGCGTATGAACTTGCCCAAGGTGCCGGACAGATGTTTTATGCGAAAGCCGCTGGTGCTGTAACGCAAGGCAAGAGCCTGAGTGACGTTGCCGCTGCGAATAACGTGAAAACGGTGACGCTGCCGGCCTTTTCGCTCGCGACGGCACAGCCGACGAACATCATGGCAACGGCCGAGTTCAAGCAATTGGAGAAGAGCAATCCGTCTGTTGCGCATTTGATTACTGGCCGTCAGGAATTCCAACAATTGGTGGAAAACATCTACAGCCTGCAAACGGGCAAGATGTCCGGATATGTCCCGACTGCGGAAGGTGGATATATCGTTGCCGTGAAAGTGCGCCAATCGGTTGATCAAGCCAAGTTGCAGAAGGAATTGCCTGAGTTCGTCGCCCGCATGCGCGAGCAGCGCCAGAATGCGGCGTTCGGCGAATGGTTCCAGAAGCAACTTCAGGACATGCGCCTGGTCATTCCGCAACAGCCGAAGCAACCGATGAGCTGAGTTGCCGGCTAAAACGACTTTAATCACGAGGCACAGAGAGAGTTCTCTGTGCCTCTTTTCTTTATTTTTGCAATGGACGAAGTGGAAACGAATTCGGCTTTGCTTCTATCCACTGGCGTATACACAATTTGCGCCGTCCTAAATCCGTTATGATTCAACGCTATTCACGTCCGGCCATGCGCGAAATTTGGTCCGAGCAACGCAAGCTCGAGATCTGGTTGCAGATCGAGTTGCTCGCCTCCGAAGCCCTCGTTGCTCAAGGCGTCGTGCCCAAAAAAGATTTTGCACAGATGAAAGCCAAAGCGGCTTTCAACATCGACCGCTGCAAAGAACTCGAGCGCACTCTCAATCACGACGTCATCGCTTTCACCACGAACGTCTCCGAAAACATCGGCGCGCCGGCGAGTCGATGGTTGCACTTTGGGCTAACGAGCAGCGACGTCCTCGATACGGCGTTCGCAGTGCAAATGGTGCAATCGACCGACATCCTGATTGCCGACGTCAAAGATTTGCGCAAAACGATTGAGCGCCGCGCGCGCGAACATCAGTTCACGCCAATAATCGGACGCAGCCACGGCATTCACGGCGAGCCGACAACGATGGGTTTGAAGTTCGCGTTGATGTATGACGAGTTCACCCGGGCGTTGCAACGGCTGGAGATTGTCCGCCAGAACGTGGCAGTGGGAAAACTTTCAGGCGCGGTGGGCACGAGCGCGCATCTCGCGCCGAAGGTCGAAGCTTACGTTTGTAAAAAGCTTGGACTGAAACCAGCGGTGATTGCCACGCAGGTTGTTCAACGGGACATCCATGCCGAGTTCATCACGACGCTGGCGCTTGTCGCCGCGAGCATTGAACGATGGGCGACCGAGTTTCGGCATTTGCAACGCACTGAAGTTTTGGAGGCCGAAGAATTTTTTGCCAAAGGCCAGAAAGGGTCGAGCGCGATGCCTCACAAGCGCAATCCGATCACAGGCGAACGCTTGACTGGTCTAGCGCGGGTGATACGGGGTAACTCGATTGCTGCCATGGAAAATGTGGCGCTTTGGCACGAGCGCGATATCAGTCACAGCAGCGTCGAGCGGATTATTTTTCCCGACTCGTGCACGCTGCTCGATTATATGCTCGTGACGTTGCAGAAGCTGACCGACGGCTTGATTATTTATCCCGAGAACATGAAGCGCAATCTTGGGTTGTCGCTCGGCATGTGGAATTCGCAAACCGTGTTGCTCGCCTTGATCAAAAAAGGCCTCACGCGAGAGGCGGCTTATGAATTGGTTCAGCGCAACGCGATGCAAACATGGCAGGCAAAACACGCGGGACAAAACGCAGATTTTACAACCCAATTGTTGAGTGACCCCGACGTGAAGAAGCATTTTAAGGCGGGCGAGCTAGAAAAGCTGTGCTCCTTGGATTTTCATTTCCAGAACGTGCGCGAGAAGTTCAAAAACGTTTTCGGCAAATAGGCAGTTTCGGATTTAGAGCATCGAGTGGAGATTTAATCTACTCGCTCAAATCGATGGGGTTGAGCTACGATGCGAGTTGCCTATGTCGACTAAACCGAAGTTGTTGATCGTTGACGACGACGAAGAGATCCGTTCCCAGATGAAGTGGGGACTGACGCAGGATTACGAAGTCTTTCTCGCCGGCGACCGCGCCGCTGCTTTGGCAACTTTCCGCGAACAACATCCACCGGTGGTTCTCCTGGATCTCGGTCTGCCGCCCAGCCCCGGCGACACCAAAGAGGGTTTTGCGACCCTCTCAGAAATTCTTTCCGCCGATAGCGCGACAAAGGTGGTCATCATCAGTGGACAGGGCGAGAAGCACAATGCGCTCGAAGGGATCGGTTCCGGCGCTTACGATTTTTTGACTAAGCCCGTTGATCTGGACGAACTCAAAGTCATCCTCAAACGCGCTTATCACGTCGCTGGACTTGAGCGCGAATATCGTTCGCTTAAGCAACAGGTCACCCCGGACATGTTCGAAGGGATGCTCGGAACGAGTCCTTCGATGCAGACGGTTTTTAATTCCATCCGCAAAGTCGCTACAGCCGAAGCGCCTGTTCTGATTCTCGGCGAAAGTGGCACCGGCAAAGAGCTGGCCGCGCTCGCAATTCACCGACGCAGCCACCGCAAAGATGGGCCCTTTGTGGCGATCAATTGCGGCGCCATTCCTGAATCACTTCTAGAAAGCGAATTGTTCGGTCACGAAAAAGGTTCCTTCACCGGCGCGCACATGCAACGCAAAGGGCGCATCGAAACTGCTGAAGGTGGCACGTTGTTTCTCGACGAAATTGGTGAACTCCCAACACCGCTGCAAGTGAAGTTGCTCCGTTATTTGCAGGAGCAAACGATCGAACGCATCGGTGGTCGGCAATCGATCACGGTCAATGCGCGCGTCGTCGCCGCGACCAACTCTGATCTCGCCAAAGGCATTGGGGACGGTACGTTCCGCGAAGACCTTTATTACCGGCTCGCGGTGGTCGTCATTAAGCTGCCGCCGCTGCGCGAGCGCGAGACCGATGCGCTTCTTTTGGCGCAAGATTTTCTGCGCCGTTCTAGCCAAGAGACCAAAAAAGAAGGGCTCACGTTCGACGCTGAAGCAAAACGCGCACTCGCGCGACATTCGTGGCCGGGCAACGTGCGTGAGTTGGAAAACCGCGTTAAACGCGCCGTCATCATGGCGGAAACTAAACGCCTCACGGTGCAGGATCTTGAATTGTCGGACGTCGCTTCCACCAACACTACGTCAAATTTGAAAGAGGCGCGTGAATCACTGGAACGCGATTTGATCCAAAAAACTTTGCGCAAACATAACGGCAAAATTGCGCCTGCTGCCGCCGAACTGGGCGTGAGCCGTCCGACGTTATATGAATTAATTGAAAAGCTTGGCTTGAAACGCGAGCCCTGAATTCTAACTTCCAGCTCCATCATTCAGCATATGAATCCCATTCGTCTTGGCCTTATCGGTGTTGGCAATATTGGCGCGCATCACGCGGAGTATCTGCTCGCGAACAAGGTGAATCGCTGCAAGCTCGTTGGCGTTTGCGCGCGCACTCCCGATAAACTCGCGAAATACGCGCAACGCGGCGTCAAGACGTTCAACGATGCGGAAGAGTTTTTGAAGTCGGGCGAGATCGATGCCGTCCTGATTGCCACCCCGCATTACGAACACACCTCACTCGGCATTGCTGCACTCGAAGCCGGCTTGCACGTGATGGTTGAGAAGCCAATTTCCGCGCACAAAGCCGACGCCGAACGCCTCATCGCCGTTCGCAAAAAACATCCCAAGCTCGTTTTTGGTGCGATGTTTCAACTGCGCACGGAATCGCGTTACGCCAAAATTAAAAAGCTCCTCACCGAAGGTCATCTTGGCGAGATCACCCGTTTCTCGTGGATCGTCACCGATTGGTTCCGCACCGAAGCGTATTATGCCAGTGGCGG
>JAQGOW010000543.1 GCA_028293405.1 Verrucomicrobiales bacterium | reverse complement strand
CAGGACATCATCGAAGGCACTGAGGACGGCAAAAAAATCCGCGTCGAACGCACGCTCCTGCCGGAGAAGCACAAGACGTTCACGCTAAATGGCCAGCAAGTCGACAGCCTCGTTTACGAAGACCGCGCCTTCATGAACGGCAAACTTGAGGAACTCGCGATCGACTACTTCGCCCAGGACGATAACGGCACCGTCTATTACCTCGGCGAAGAAGTGACCGACTACGACGAAAACGGCAAAGAACTTCCATCCGGCAAAGCCGAATCGTGGATGACCGGCATCGACACCCCGATTCCTGGCGTCGTTATGCCAGCCAATCCGAGAGTCGGCGACAAATTCAAATGTGAAGACGTTTCCAAGGACATCAATGAAGCAGACGAAGTCATGGGCGAAGGCGAAACCGTCACCGTTCCCGCCGGAACCTTCACCGATTGCATCCGCATCAAAGAAAGCCTCTCGGACGGCACCATCGAATATAAATGGTATGCAAAAGGCGTCGGCGCAGTCCGCGAAATGCCCCAGACCGGCGACGAACTGTTGATTTCGCACAACGGCAAATCGACGAAGAAACCAAAATCCAAAAAGAGCGCCAACCAATCATCCACCAGCAATCCCACGGCCGCGGAAGTCACCGCGTGGATCGCCGAATACAAAACCGCGCACCCGGGTCGCGGCGGAAAAGATTGGGACCTCAACGAAAAATCTCGTGCGCAAATTGAAGCCGATCCAAACCTCAAACGCCTCTTCGACCTCTGCGGCCCCGACCAGCGCCCGGTCATTCCTGCGCTCGCGTGGGAATACGGCGGCAAAGACCATCAATGGATCCACCCGGAAGGTTCGGCTTTGGTCTATTGCGTCTACACGCCCGTCACACCGAACACAGACCATTGGAAATACGACAAAAAAGCCGACCACGTCACCGCCGACGTCTACATAAAATTCCCCGACCAAAACCCCTGCAAAAACGAAACCGGCGCCGCCCAAGTAATGTCCTGCCTGGGCGACCGCAGCAACGCCGAAATCCTCGTGGACACCGCGAGCTTGCACGACGGAAAAGACGCCGGCCTCAACCTCGCCGAAGCTTCCACCGACCTCTTCCTCCTCCAACCCGACGGCACCCGCGTCCTCCTCTACCAAGGCAAGTAGCCGCATCCGTCGGAGTGCGGGCGTCCCGCCCGCAGCAACGTCCTTGCTCGATGCAAATCTTCCTTCGACCTTTTTAATAAGAACCCGCGCAAGCTCACGCCCGCGCGGGTTCAAAGGTCGAACACTTTTAAAGCCAACCCGTAGCCCCTAAATACCGCCAACTCCCTGCGACGATTTCAAGAACGACAAGTTCCCGTTGAACGCATCCAAATCGCAATTGCCGGAAACCCCGCTGATCGCGCCCGTGCTCGACACTCCCCAATAATTCCAAACAGTGCTGCCGCATTTGTGCGTCGAATCCCACACGTTGCACGTGCAGCAGGTGGTCCACGGACTGCCCGTGAACAGGTTCTGTCCGTTATAATTCAGCACCCACGGCCCAAGCGTGATGTTGCTGTTGAAATTACAACCGCTGCACGTCGAGATGATGATTTGGCAATTCAGCGAACTCGATGTCTTCGCTTTGACAGCCGTGTTAAACGCATTCGCCCAGGCCGTGTAGCCTGGCTGGCAGGCGGTGCCATTGAAGATTTCAAAATCGATCGCCGGACTGAGCGACTTCCCCTCAGCGAGGGTGTAAGCCCCGGCCACGTTCCAAAAATGATTCGCCTCAGCACTCGGACAGTTCACGTCGGGATGCGCGAAATGATATGCGCCCATTTGCACCCCTGCGGCCTTCCCGTGAGTCACATAAGCCCGTGGCACCAGGCAAGCGGTAACGCACTCCCATCTTCCTCCGAACAGTTTTTGCCGTAAAACCGTCTGCAATTGGCATTCGGCCTGCTATATCCATTCTGTTGACACTAAACTTTTAGTGGAATTACGCCTCGGGCGGGAGTGTCGACTTGTCTCTGAAAATCGCAGAAGGAAAGGAAACATGACTCAACATAGCGAATTATGGCACCTGACTGCCTTGAACGCCGATGTCGGCAAAATAAATGCGTCGAAAGGACAGTCCTGATTCGCACCAGTAATTTGAGCAAAAAAACGACCATCAACTATTCACCCTATGGAACTAACCAAAGACATGCAGGCCGAAACAGTTACAGAACTCTTCGTCGCGACCGACAAAGTTGTTTTCGAAGGCGACCACGTTCTTATTCACGCAACCGAACCGATGGACTGGCGCATCCGCGAGTTCTGCAAAGTCCCGATTTGGTTCCGCGACAAAAAATATTATCTACGCTCCAAACAAACCGGCCAACCGCCACGCGGCGTCATCTATGAACTGGTGCCATGGCCCGAAGACCTCCACGGGGCAGAATCTCCTCAAAGCATTCGCTACGACGAAGATTACGTCATCGCACGCAATCACCTGGGCGGCTCCGTTCGTCGGCACGATCGTTTCTATCATGTGCTCGCTCCGTTGTACCCATTTCTCGGCCTTGCCTGGTCTGATTTCAAAAATGGAACATTAGCGCGATGCGGATTCGATCCTCAGTCCATCACCAGCACTTCGATCTTCCTCATATTCACCTCGTTTATCTTGCAATCAGTTTTCATCAACCGGTTCGGCGGTGGATTAATCGCCCAGACCTTTGGAAGAGACTATATCCTCTATGATTGGGGGTTGTTGGACTCGATACCGTTATCCGCTACAGCAACGGCATGAGAGGCGATACCGACACCCATTTG
>JAQGOW010000509.1 GCA_028293405.1 Verrucomicrobiales bacterium | reverse complement strand
TCTACGGTATCCCGGTTCATGTTGCTAAACATGATGTCCTGCGCGCAACCGGTCAGAACCGCGACGCGATATTTCTTTTCACCGCGAGCCGGTGTCAGTGGCGCGATCATTTCCGACGAAAACTGCGGCTGAATCGCTGGAGTCATTGCTTCCAATTCGCGCATGCGTTTTGGAAACAGGTTCATCACCCCGCTGTTGCGCACCAGTGATTGCACGCCGGTCTGTTGATAAAGGCGAATGGCCGCGCCGAGCATTTGCAGCCGTCCGATATCGAAGAACAACCAACGCAACGTGAGCGCGCGAATAAAACTGCGTTTGGGATTGTTGAGAACACCGCTTTCTTCGGCTTCAGCGCGCGCGTGTTCGAAAAGCTCGGCATAATTCACACCCGCCGGACACGCGGTCATGCAGGCCAGGCAACCCAGGCAAAAATACATTTCGTCCGCGAACGTTTTGGTGGCTTCGAGGCGACCATCGGCGATCGCGCGCATCAATGAGATGCGACCGCGCGGGCTGTTGCGTTCGAGTTTGGTCGCGTCGTAAGTCGGGCAAGTCGGCAGGCAAAGTCCGCAGTGCATGCACTGTTGCACGACGGAATAGTCCAAATCGCGCAACTGCGAGATGCGCTTGGGTGCGGTGCCGTTCGGCGACTGGACTGACGCAGACATGCCAACAGGTTATCAGATTGCCTGATTGGGCAAACTGAATTCGTCAGCATGATAAGAACTTCGAACCATCGGCCCACTGGCCACATGGACGAAACCCATCGCTTCGGCCTTTACTTTGTAGGCCGCAAATTTTTCGGGGCTGACGAATTCAACGACCGGCAAGTGCGCCAACGTCGGCTGCAGGTATTGACCCAGCGTCAAAATATCGCAACCCGACTCGCGCAAGTCGCGCATCGCTTGTTCCATTTCCGATTCCGTTTCGCCGAGCCCCAGCATAATGCCGGACTTCGTGTAGATAGAATCACCGCGCAACGTTTTCACTTTGCGCAACACGCTCAACGAACGGTCGTAGGTAGCGCGATGCCGAACCGACGGCGTGAGGCGCCGAACCGTTTCCAAGTTGTGGTTATATATATGCGGATTGGCGCGAAGCACCGCGTGGATAGATTCTTCGCGATCCAAAAAGTCCGGCACCAACACTTCGATCACAATCCCCGGATTCAGTTCGCGAACGCGTTCGATCGTTTGCCGAAAATGCTCCGCGCCACCATCGGCAATATCATCGCGAGCGACTGCGGTAATGACAACGTGCTTGAGCCCCATGCGACGCGTCGCCTCCGCAACTCGTGCCGGCTCGTCAATTTCCAGCGGCAGCGGTTTCGCCGTGCTGACCGCGCAAAATTTACAAGCGCGCGTGCAATGATCCCCGGCGATCATGAAAGTCGCCGTCCCTTTGCTCCAACATTCCCAATGATTCGGGCACTTGGCGCTTTCGCAAACCGTGTGCAGCTTCAATTCGTCGAGCAACGAACGCGTGCGCGCGAAGGTATCGCTGGTCGGCAGTTTAGTCCGCAGCCATTCAGGGAGACGCGGTCGAGGTTGTTGTGACGGTGCGGCGGTCATTCAAATTTCTGCCAAAACTTTGCCAGTTGACCGGTATCGAAGTCAGCTAGAATCTCACCGTCCACTTCGATCACGGGCGCGAGCGTTTGGCCAGAAAGTTGGAGCATTTCAGCGCGGGCGTTGCGGTCGCCGGTGACGTCGAGCAGCTCGTATTCAATCTTGCGACTGTCGAGCCACTCCTCTGCTTCCTGGCACCAACCGCACCACGGTTTCACAAAGAGACGGATTTTACTCGGTTTCATTCCTCACTCTATCTTCGTGGGTTTCCCACCTTCTGACAAGTCGATGAACATTGCGCTTATTTTGCTCGCGGCGAACGAACGATCGAACTCGTAGCAATCGTCGTTTTTTGTTTCACGTGATTTTCTTTTAACGTTTCCAAATACGCGATCAAATCAGAAAAATCCGACAACGTCATCGCCGCCTGCAAACCTTCAGGCATCACCGAGAGTTTACCCTCTTCGCGCTTTGTAATCTGATCTTTTTTGATGACCTGTTTGACGCCCGAGCCCTGCAACAACGTGAGCTCCTTGCTATTTTCCGCACGCACAAAGCCGGTATATGACTCGCCTTCTTTTGTTTCGATCACCGTGCTCTTGTAACCATCTAAAATCTGCTTCGACGGATAAAGCACCGACTCCACCAAAAAAGTCCGATTGTATTTTGCCGCTACTCCGGTGAGTTCCGGCCCAACTTCGCCACCTTTGCCGTCAATGCGATGACATGTCACGCAACTCGCTGGGCCAGAAAATATCTTTGCACCTCGCACAGCAATGCCGTGCGTTTTCTCGGCGAACTTAACAAAGTCTTCCGGCTTCAAAGCGCCCTTGAACAACGGCCCTTTTTTCGCGCGTTCGCTCTTGGCATAGGCCCGCTGCAAAGCGGCCAACGCTTGCCCGGTGAACGGCTTGGCACGATGCCTCTTCTCAATTTTACCCAATACGCTGTCGCGCATTTTTTCAATGGCCGCGCGCGAGCTGTCGCGCACCGCGTCCGTCGCACTGTTCACACCATCAAGATAAGCATCGAGCGCCCGCGCATCAGACATCTTCGTCAACGCCTCGAGCGCATCCGCCTGAAATTCGTTATCTTTATAACACGCCAAAAGTTGCGACACCGCGCGTTTGTCTTTCAACAAACCGGCGGCCTTGATCGCAGCGTGGCGTGTATTCTTGTCGGCATCGGCGAGCAACGGCAGCACTGCATCAACCGCAGGCGAACCACCGATTGACGCGAGCGCTTCAGCCGCATAATCGCGGATTTTCGAATCGGGATGACGCAACAATTTTGCCACGGCCGAAATGGCGTTAGTCGATTTCGTCACACCCAAGGCCTGCACCACCGGCGCGAGCGTGTTGGTGTCTTGCGAGGTTCCAGCCAGACCAATCAGCGCAGCCGTAATCGATGGCAAATTCATGTGCCCCGCCGACGCAATCGCATCTGACAACAACTCTTTGTTCTTGTCCGGCTCAGCCAAAATTCCAGCCACTAACTCGCCTGCAACTGTTCCGCCCAAACTGCCGAGCGTGTGGAGAATGGCGCGTTTCATCTCCACCGATTCGCGCGAATACATGTCGCACAGAATGGGAGTGACATTTGTATTTCCAGCTGTAGCCAGCGAATCAATCGCGCCGCGTCGCACTAAGACTTGAGGTTCTTTCAACGCATTCGTGAGACTCGCCATCACAATCGGCGTGCCCGCCCATTCGACAGTTTTGGCAGGCGGCGCTTCTTTCGCCGGCTGAATGGACCACCAACCACCCGTCCACGCCGGACGTTGCCGGTGCAAGTCAGCGAGAGTCTTCAACGCTTGCGCACGTGACTCCGCCGGCCACTGTTCCGACGCCACAAACGCCGCAAGCGCCTTTGCATTTTCAACATCGAAAGTTTCGCGCATGGCAAACAACGTCCCATCGCGAACGCTCGCATTAGTGCTTTGCAATCCAGCGACAATCGAAGACCACGAATTTGAATTGGCCTTTCCAATACGATTCAAAGCGGTGAACACCGCATAACCTGCAAATAAATCCTTGTCGTCGAGCGCAGCGACCAAGCCACGCACCGCCGCACTATCGCCGATACGGCCGAGCGCAGTCGCAGCGCGGAATCGAATTTGTGCATCGCCGCCCATCAGCGCCGCGGCCAAGGGTTTCACCGCTTCAACAGCTCGCGCGGTTCCGAGTTGGCGAATCGCCTGCGCGCGCACCGAAACGTCGAGGTCACCGGCAACAATCGCCACAATTTCCTGCCGCGCCGATTTACCGCCGTCGATTGCATCTAAAGTCCAGATTGCATGCCACCGCGCGTAAGCCGGTGCCTTCGTATCCGCGAGCAACGCCTTCAACGCAGGCACAACGTTGTGCCCACGTTCCGCCAACCGACGTTGCGCAACCATCCGCACGCTCTGCGCCGGATGCTTTAGTGCAGCGATCAGCTCGTCGTTGCTCGCTTGAAACGATTTGCCCATCGCCGCCGCAACAAACCATTGAGGCTTCGGCGCGGCGAGGCTCGTCCCGGTGTAAGTCACCTTGAACAAACGCCCAGCGGCTTCATTTTTTCGCCAACCGGTAAAGTTCCAATCCGTTACATAAAAACTCATCCCGTCAGGCGAGACCGCGACACCAACAGGTCGGAACGGCTTGTCGCCCTGCGTCAGAAAATCCGCCCCGTTCGTTTGCACTCGCGACTCAACTTTGTAGCTGCCGCCGTCGCGCAAAAGTTTCAGCCGCAGCAACTGGCTGCGTCCCCAGTCGCACAAAAACAAATTCCCACGATACTCCTCCGGCAACGCGTCTTCGTTATACGCCATCGCGCCCGTAGGCGAACCACCACCATAATCGCCGATCATCCAAAGCGTATACGGCTGGCGCGTTTTGTAATCGTAAGGATATCCGTAGTAACCGCCATCAACCATGTGCGTCACGCGCGTCCACCAGCCAAAACCGTCGTCCGTGTTGTCGTAAGTGAAAAGCTCGTCCTCAGTATTGATCGCGACATCGAGATGATTGCGCGTGCCCGTCGCGTAAATTTCCAGATGTGTCCCATCCGGACGAAACCGCATCACTCCCCCACCCTGCAAATTCACTTTGCTACCGTCCTTGCCGACCGCGCCATAAATCCCCTTATCGCCAGTCGTCATGTAAAACCAACCATCCATACCGAG
>JAQGOW010000486.1 GCA_028293405.1 Verrucomicrobiales bacterium | reverse complement strand
CAAAAATCTTCGTCGTTCCAGATGTCTTCGCAAATGGTTAGTCCGATGGATTTTTTGCCAAACGCAACTGGAACATTCGTGATCGACGGTTCGAAATACCGGTCTTCGTCGAACACGTCGTAGGTCGGCAAAAGTGTTTTCGTCCGAGCGGCGATAATTTTGCCGTCCTGAAGCAGGGCCACTTCATTCGTGAGATCGCGTCCGGGTTGCTCTTTGTGTTCCGCGACATAGCCGACGAGCATCGCAGTGGAACGGCTTGCGGCAGCGAGGCGGTTGAGCAGCGTGAGATTTTTTGCGACCAGATCCTTTTTGAGAAGTAAGTCGCGCGGCGGATAACCGACGGTGGTCAGTTCTGGAAACACGACCACGTCGGCGCCAGCGTCGCAGGCGCGTTTGTAAGCCGCGAGAATTTTGGCTTCGTTGCCAGCAAGGTCACCGACCGTTGTGTTGAGTTGTGCGAGCGCAATCTTCATACAAGCAGAGGGAACTTAAGGGTAAACGGGGCCGAGAAAAACAGAAAACCGCCGAACGAACATTGCACCCGGCCGATCACCTCACACTGAACGAACGACAAACTCAGGTTTTTCCCGCATGGCGGCAGTGACAAACGCGGGTACGTTTTTCGAAGGAGGGAAATTATGAAAAAAGTTCTAATGGGTTTGTGCGCTCTTGCAGCGGGCTTTGTTTTCACAGGGTGTGTGGCAACAACAGACCCGGGCTACGGCTATTCGGGTTATTCGGATTATCCGGCGACTTACGTTTCACCGACGCCAGTCACAGGCTCCATCTATATTGATGGCGGTTCCTATTATGATGGTGGTAATTGGCGGCGCCACCCCGGTAGATGGGATCGCGGCGGGTATTCGCGTGGACGTTACGGCGGTTATCAGGGTTATGAACGTGGTGGTCACGGCTATTGGCGATAGTCCAAACGCCTTGATTCGAGCCGCAGGGTTTTCTACCCTGCGGCTGGTTGAAAAAGAACATCCGACCTGAAATTCCGCGCAAGGCCATTTACCGCCTTTCGCTATATCTTCGGTGTTTGCTCCGGCTCAAGAATAACAGCATTCGCACGGTATCGAGCGAAGCACTAGCAAAAGCAGCCGGGGTAAAATCTACACAGCTTCGCAAAGACCTTACCTATTTCGGGCAATTTGGAACGCGCGGATTAGGCTACGACGTCGATCAACTAGCCCACATGATTTCGGACCTGCTTGGGACGAACAGTTTGCAGCCGGTGGTTTTGATCGGCGTTGGCAATCTCGGATTGGCCCTTTTGTCGTATAAAGGTTTTGCCGCGGAAGGTTTCGAAATCGTCGGCGCATTCGACATCGATCCAAAACGCCGCCGCGATAAGACAATCGCGACACCGCTCTACGACATGTCGCAACTCGAGTCGGTGATTCAGGCGCGCATGGTGAAGATGGCGATCCTAACCGTTCCGGCAGCAGCGGCGCAAGAAGTGGCGAATCGATTAGTAGCAGTTGGAATCACCGGCATTTTGAATTTCTCGCCTATTGTTTTGACAGTGCCGGAGGACGTCATCGTCAACAGCGTCAACCTCGCTATCGAGCTGGAAAACCTGAGTTATTTCGTGCAGCACTGAGCCTTATTGACCGCCCAGCTTCCCCTGTATTGGGCCTTTACGGAAAACCCGTATTTTGACATAGTCCCTGTTCACGACTCTGACTAATGAAACTCTCCAAGAGCCTTTCTCTGCTAGGTTCTGTCGCGTGTATTTGCCTTTTGGCGATGAGCACCCATGCGGCTGTCACATTAACACCTGCCGCGGGCGGCGCATCTATCTCTGCTGACTCGACTGGCGGCACGTTCGCAAGCTTGACCGGGCCTGTGCTCGCCGAAGGTGCGACGGGCGATATTGCTCCGGGCACGATCGTGCTCAACGCCCCTGCAGGATTTGAATTTGATACGAACGCGGCCGTGACTGTCGCGGTAACCGGAACTGGCATTGGCAATGATGTCGCGCTAACTTCAGGGACAGCGGTTGTGACTACTTCGAACGTCACAGTTGAAGTTTTCGCGTCGAGTGATGGAACGGAGACCTCTGTTTTGACATGGAGCGGTATTGCAGTGCGGCCAACGGCAGGAACGCCACTGGTTTCCGGGACGATTACGGAATCTGGCACTGCGACATTTACGTTGGATTCAACGCCGGTGGACAATTACGGCGCTCTGGCCGAAGTGGCGGGAACAGTGGCGCAGTTGGCGTTCACGACACAGCCGGCGTCGGCCACTGCCGGCGCGGCGTTCGGAACACAGCCTGTCGTTGTAACTCAAGATCAATTTGGTAATGCGTCAACGAGCGGATTGGGCTCAAGTTTAAATGTGACAGTAACGCTTTCTGCTGGCACGGGACCTCTGCAAGGAACAGCGACAGCTGACATCGGCACTGCGGCTGGCAATGGAACGGTTACTTTTACCGACTTGCGTATAGATGTTGCGGGCACTGACAAACAGATAACCGCAACGGCATCTGGGCTAACAAGTGCATCAAGTTCAATTTTTGCAGTGAGCCATGCGGCGGCGGCAGCGTTAGTTGTTCAGCAGCAGCCTTCATCGAGCGCGACCGCCGGTGTCGCATTTGCTCAACAACCACTAGTCCGAATCGAGGACGCCTTCGGCAATCTGATCGATGATGATAACAGCACCGTTATCACTGCGGCGCGCAATACTGGCTCAGGAACGCTTCAAGGAACTTTGACTGCCACTGCGTCATCAGGAGTAGCGACGTTTACAGACTTGGCGCACAACTTGGCAGGAAACATTTCCGTCTCATTTTCGAACGGCTCGTTGTCTTCTGCG
>JAQGOW010000457.1 GCA_028293405.1 Verrucomicrobiales bacterium | reverse complement strand
TCCACCAAAACGGGGCAACTCCACACCCGTTGCACCGCCGCCAATCTGCACCTAACTGCAGCTATCTGCAGTTATCTGCACCTAAATTAAAAAATTCGAGCCGAAACCGAGGTAAACCGAACCAAACCGAACCAAACCGAGGTAAAATAAAAATTTTGCATGTGTTCTCGACCGGTTCGTGCATTAAACTGGTGAAGTTTGCGATGTGCGCCACAGAGCCAAAAGTTGGAAAGGAGAGTATTCCAGAGTTCTGTACTTTGAATTCTGCATTTAAATGACTTTCCTCCAACCATATATCCTTTGGGCCTTGCCGCTCATCCTGTTGCCGGTAGTGATTCATTTCCTGAATCGCATGCGTCACCGCCCGCAATATTGGGCGGCCATGCGCTTCCTGCTCGCCGCCACGCGCAGCTCAGTCAGCAACACCAAGCTCAAACAATTTTTGATTTTGCTGTTCCGCGTCCTCGTCGTCGCGATGCTCATATTCTTCATCGCCCGTCCATTAGCGGGCGGTTGGCTCGGCTGGGCCTTGTCTCCAGCGCCAGATGCCATCGTCATCCTGCTCGACCGCAGCGCCAGCATGGAAGGAAAGTCCAACGGCACGACCAAACGCGAGCAAGCCTTGAAGCTCTTGGCCGAAAGCGCCCGCACCTACCAGGACACTAGCCATCTCGTCCTCATAGACAGCGCCACGCGCAACGCCCAGGAAATCGCCAAAGCCGCCAACCTCGCCGACGTCTCCTTAACCCAACCGACCGACACCGCCGCCGACATGCCCGCGATGCTCCGTTCCGCATTCAACTGGCTCATCGAAAACCGCGCCGGCACCGCTGAAATTTGGATCGCCTCCGACCTCCAAAAAAGCGATTGGCATCCTGACGACGCCCGCTGGAAAAGCGTCATCTCCCAAGTCGCATCGCTCTCGCAAAAAGTCCGTATCCGCTTATTGAACGTCGCCGAAGCCCCAGCCAACAACACCGCCATCGCCGTAAACGAAGTCATCCGTCGCCAACGCGGCGCGCAATCCGAACTCCAGTTCGTCCTCGATTTGCAACGTTCTTCTCCCTCTCTTCGCCCAAGCGAGGAGAGGGCCGGGGAGAGGAGTTCAACAACTCTTCCAGTCACCATCAACCTCGACGGCGCCCGTTCCCAATCCGAAATCGGCCTCGAAGGCCAAACCCTCCGTTGGCGTCACCGGATCGATCTCGGAAATCGCACCAACGGCGGTTGGGGCGGTTTCGAAATTCCATCCGACGCCAATCCGCGCGACAACACTACATATTTCGTCTACGGCCCCGAAACAACATCCCGTGCCACTGTCATCGCGACTGATGACGAAGCCGCTCGCGTTTTCCCATTCGCCGCCAGCCAAAACGGAAAACCTGCGCAAGCACTCACCACCGACAAACTCAGTTCGCTTGACCTCTCCAAAGACTCCCTCGTTGTCTGGCAACAACCACTTCCCACTGGCCCAATCGCCGACACACTACACACTTTTGTGCAGGACGGTGGCGTTGTCGTATTCTTCCCAACTGGCCAAGCCGACTCGCAACAATTCAACGGGCTAGGGTGGGGGAATATCGAAACTGCCGAAGCTGACAAAAACTTCCGTATCGCGCATTGGGACGAAGACCAGGGCCCGCTCGCCAAAACCGACGAACGCGCCAGTCTCCCTCTCGGTTCAACCGCCGTGCAAAAGCGCCAACTCATCACCGGCCAAAAAAATGCCGTTGCTGCATTCGAAGACGGAGCTGCCTTTCTCGTCCGGCAAAGTCTTGGCAAAGGTGAAATCTATTTCTGCGCAACGTTGCCTAATTACAATTGGTCGACCCTTGCCGACGGCCCCGTGCTCGTGCCGATGTTGCAACGTCTCGTCCAAACCGGTGCGCGCCGCCTCCAACAAGCCTCCATCATCACTTGCGGCGAACTCAGTGCCAGCGATCAAGCGCGCAAATGGCAAAGCATCGACTCGACCCAGCCCAAAGATATTTTCACTCAAGCCGGCGTTTATCGTTCCGGCGATCGCCTCCTCGCCGTGAACCGTCCTGTATCCGAAGACGAACCCGAAGTGCTCGACACCGAACAAGCGCACAAACTTTTCGGCGACATCCCATTTCAGACCATGCAAGACCGCCGCAGTCCCTTTGGCCAACTTCAGGGCGAAATTTGGCGCGGCTTCCTCGTCATCATGTTGTTGTTCCTGATCGCCGAAGGAATTCTGATTTTGCCAGCCCGCAAGGCAGGGCGCGTCGATCCGCGCGCGACTTCGAGTCGCGAGCGTAAACTCGAGGAGGTCGCATGAGTAACCTCTCCCTCGCCGCACCGCTCACGGTCATGCTCATCGGCCTCGCCATCTGGCTCGGGTCCGCATGGCTGTGCTATACCAACTGGCGTCGCAGTCCGAACCCGAGCGTTTCGGGAAAACTCGAAGCATTGCGACTGCTCTTAATCACCGCGCTCGTCTTCACGCTCCTGCGTCCTGAATACATCAAGCACGTCGAACGAAAGGACATGCCGGAAATCGCCATCCTCATCGATTCATCCGACAGCATGAAAACACGCGACGTCATCGCGACCAACAAAGTCGTGAGCCGTGCGGAGTGGTTACAACAACAGCGCACTCGCCAATTTTGGAAGCCGCTCGAAAAAACCGCCAAAGTCGGCGTCGAAGATTTCTCTGCAGCATCGACCAATACCAGCTCGGTAAATGGAACCGACATCGGCGGCGCATTAGAAACTGCCCTCACGCGTCACCAGAATCTAAAAGCCGCACTGCTCCTGACCGACGGCGATTCCAATTACGGCAAACCACCCCTCGGTGCCGCCACGCGTTATCGCGAACAAAATATTCCGATATTCACCGTGAGCATCGGCCGCGACGCTCCCGTTCCCGACCTCGTGCTCGATAGCGTTTCCGCGCCTGCGTACGGATTGCTCGGCGAAGAAATCGCCATCCCGTTCAAAATCACGAGCCATCTCCCGCGCGAAGTGAAAACGTCCGTTTCGCTCGTCGACCAATTCGGCGAAGAAACAAAAAAAGACATCACCATTCCCGCGAAAGGTGAACTCGAAGAAGCGATTCTTTGGTTCCCACGTTCCGTCGGCGAAGTCGTCGCGACTGTAAAACTTCCGGTCCAGCCCGACGAAGCCATCGCCGAAAATAACGAGCGCTCATTCCACATCGCGATTCGGGTCGAAAAATTGAAAGTGCTCGTCGTGGATTCCGTCCCGCGTTG
Organism: Verrucomicrobiales bacterium; assembly: GCA_028293405.1. Lineage (GTDB taxonomy): Bacteria > Verrucomicrobiota > Verrucomicrobiia > Limisphaerales > Palsa-1400 > JAICXV01. The sequence goes on along the minus strand of JAQGOW010000457.1, from coordinate 7,228 downwards.
GGAATACCGCTACCTCCGCAACGCCCTCGCGCGCGATCCCGGCGTCGACATGAGTTGCCTGCTGTTCCATCCCGACATCGGCCCCGGCGACGGTCTGCATTACATCACGTCATTTCCAAACACCAAAGAAGCGATCTCCTCGTACGACGTCATTTTTCTCGGAGACGTCGGCGTAGGGCAGGGCGAGTTGACCGAACAAAACGCCGAGTTAATCAAAGGCCTCGTCGAACAACAATCCAGCGGCCTCGTCTTTGTTCCCGGCCGTCGCGGTCGCGAACAAACTTTGGCCAACAGCGCACTGAAAGATTTACTCCCAGTCGTCCTCGACGCCACCAAGCCGCAAGGCATCGGCCTCCAAAACGAATCGAGCCTGCTCCTCACCACCGAAGGCAAACGCCATTGGCTCACGCGCTTTGACTCCGATGAAAATCGCAACGACGAACTTTGGAAACAACTCCCCGGTTTCTACTGGTCTGCGGCCGTCGAAAAAAGTCGGCCCGGTTCCGAAGTCCTCGCCGTCCACTCCGCGATGCGCAACAACTGGGGCCGCCTCCCGCTGCTCGTTACGCGTAACGCCGGCTCCGGCAAAGTTCTCTTTCTCGGCACCGACGCCGCATGGCGCTGGCGTCGCGGCGTCGAAGACAAATTCCATTACCGCTTCTGGGGTCAGGTCGTCCGCTGGATGGCACACCAACGCCACCTTTCCGAGAAAGAAGGTATTCGCTTGAGCTACAGTCCCGAAACCCCGCAAGCCGCCGACACCGTTTTCCTACAATCAACCATTCTTGATCCATCCGGTTTCCCAATCGAACACGGTCCCGTTACCGGCCGAATCACTTCACCAAATGGCCGCGCCGAACGCCTCGACTTCACTCAACTAGAAGGTGGCTGGGGCGTGTTCAAATCGAGCTTCGTCCCGCAAGAGCCCGGCAAGTATCAAATCCAAATCGATTCGGATCCAAACTCGCGCCATCTCCAAACCGAACTCCTCGTCGCGCGTCCAAACCTCGAAAAGTTGGGTGAACCCGTGAACGGCCAACTCCTCGCCGAAATCGCCTCCATCACCCACGGCGCGAGCTACTCGATCGGCGACTTCGATAAAGTCATCCAACAAATTTCGTTATTGCCCGAGCCGAAACCAAAAGAAAACCGGATCCGCATCTGGAGCGAACGGTGGTGGGGCGGAGTGCTGTTAGGAATGCTGACGGTTTATTGGATCGGACGGAAGTGGTCAGGCTTGGTGTAAGGCCTACTGCATTCCGTGCAAACGGAAATATTTCATTCCGTTCAAAGGCGGATTGACCGTCACCGAAACTGTATTGCCATTGGTGACGTAAGAAGATTGAGAAACCGTCGCCCAACCGTTGGTTGCGCAAATCGGATTATTTTCGAGGATGTAACTCGGCGCCGGTAGTTGCCACGAAACAATAGCACTTGCACCGACATACGAAATATTGAGGATTGGCGCACCGGGAGTTTGCACGAGCGAAATCAAACTCCAGAAACCGCCGGTGAGTGAATAGTTGCCGCCGCTCATCGAACCAGCATCAGCCTGCCCGATCGTGCCGCTGACGAGGTAAGTGCCGTTGCTGCTCGTGCCGCCGCCGCCGGCGATTTTGTACCAATCGATCGAATAGCTCTGCGCCCGCGCTGCGACGGCACCACTAAATAGCACCGCGCAAATCGACAGGGTAAAAAAGATTGGTTTCATTGTTTTTGACAGCGTTGGCTTCACGTTTCTTGTACCGCCGCCGAGGGTATTGCGGCAAGGGTATTTTCACTTAAAGTCGATTGATCTGGCTTGCCGCAAGAGAATCGTTTTTTCGAAATCGGAATTTCCGATTGCGTAGATGAGTAGTTTATAGTTAAGTCACCTGCGCATGCCAAATTCGTCCGACTCTTCTGCCCAGAGCCGTCGCGCATTTCTCCGAAATGCCGCCATCGCTGCTGCAGGGCTGACTGCTGCCCCCTTGCTCGCTCAATCGGTCAAACTTCCGTTCGCCAATGGCGATCGCGAACTTGTCCGTTATCCGCAAAAGCGTCCGCTCATCCGCTTGACCACGCGCCCGCCCCAACTTGAAACGCCGTTCTCGGTTTTCAATGAAGGCGCGATCACGCCCAACGACGCATTCTTCGTACGCTACCATTTGGCCGGCGTTCCGACCTCGATCAATAGCGACACCTATCGCGTTGAAATCAAAGGTTCGGTCAACAGCCCGCTTTCGCTCTCTCTGCACGACCTGCGGAAGTTCGAAGCAAAAGAAGTCGTCGCTGTCCTGCAATGCTCCGGCAACAGCCGTGGTTTTGTGACACCACGCGTGGGCGGTGGGCAACTCGGGAATGGCGCGATGGGCAATGCCCATTGGAAAGGTGTTCCGCTCAAAGCCATTCTCGCAAAAGCCGGCATCAAAGCGGGCGCGAAACAAGTGACCTTTGACGGTCTGGACAAACCGGTCGTCGAAAAAACTCCCGACTTCGTCAAAGCCCTCGACGTTGATCAAGCAAACGACGGCGAAGTGATGCTCGCCTACGAAATGAACGGTCAAGAGTTGCCGGTGTTGAACGGTTTCCCGCTGCGCCTGATTGTGCCCGGCTACTTCGGCACGTATTGGGTGAAGCACGTCAATGACATTACCGTGATCGACGAGGTCTTGAACAATTTCTGGATGAATCCTGCGTATCGCATTCCCGACAACGACTGCGCGTGCGTCGAACCCGGCACAACGCCGAAAACGACCGTGCCCATCAAGCGCTACAACGTCCGCTCGTTTATCACGAGTTTGCAGGATGGTGCGGAAGTCAAAGCCGGTCGTGCGATTGAGCTAAAAGGAATTGCTTTCGATGGTGGCAGCGGCATTCGCGAGGTCGTCGTCAGCAGCAACAACGGGAAGTGGACTCCAACGAAACTCGGCAAGGACCTAGGTAAATATTCCTTCCGCGAATGGCACGCTCGATGGACACCTTCGAAACCCGGCGATTACATCTTGAAAGTTTGCGCGACTAATAACGCGAACCAGATGCAACCGGAAACTGCTTCGTGGAATCCTTCCGGTTACATGCGCAGCGTTATCGAAACGGTTAAAATCAAAGCTGTCTAACTTCGAACCCACTACTGTGATGAAAAGAATTTTGATTCCTGCGATGCTCGCGATTGGATTCGTCGCGACAGCTAAAGTCGTGACTATCCAGCTGCCGGTTGAAACCGCCAGTTACAAAGCCGGTGCCGGCGTCGAGCTGGCGAACTCGCAATGTCTCGCCTGCCACTCTGCCGACTACGCGTCCATGCAACCGCCCAAGCCGCGCGATTTCTGGACCGCCGAAGTCGCCAAGATGAAAGGCAAATATGCAGCGCCGATTCCCGACGATCAGACGAATGCGTTGATTGCTTATTTCTCGAGAAGTTATGGCACGGACACCAACGCTGCATCGACCGTTGCATTCGATTCAACGATTCTCGACCCGCAAACGCTCGCGACCAAAATGGGCTGTCTGAACTGCCACAACGTCGACAAAAAAGTGATCGGGCCCGCCTACCAGGATGTCGCGGCAAAATACGCGCACGATGCCAACGCGATGCAACGTGTGCGCGAACAAATTACCCGCGGTGGTTCCGGCAAATGGGGCACGGTCCCAATGCCGGCCTACACAATCATGACCGATGCGCAGGTGGATTCACTGGCAAACTGGGTGTTGTCGCAGAAGGCGAAGTAATGCCAACAGTTCTTCGCATTGGTCCTTATCGGTTCCATTTTTATAGTCGCGAGAATAACGAACCGCCTCACATCCACGTGACGCGCGATGAATCCGAGGCGAAGTTTTGGCTGCAGCCGAGTTCCTTAGCGACGAACGATGGGTTTTCCTTGTCAGAATTGACGAAGATTCAAGCTCTTGTAGAAGATAATTGCAACGAATTGGTGCGGGCGTATCTTAGATTTCATGGAAACGGTTGAACAAATTCGCGCGGTGCGTTGTTGGGTCGAAAACCGACGCGTCTGTCTGGAACTGCCAGATCAACGCGTGTTCAGTTTTCCTGTAAGTAAATACCCGTTGCTCTCAAACGCTGCCGATGACCTTCTTCGAAAAGTGCAACTTCGGTTGCATGGCCGCGCGTTGCGTTGGGAAGAGTTGGACGAAGATATTCTCGTCGAAGATGCTGTGCTCGGCCGATTTCCCCGCGCTAAAGCAGTAGCTGCCTAGAGCGCCAGCCCCTTAATCAAAACGAACACGAGGCTTGCGACTACGAGCACGCCGATCAATGCCGCCACAAACGGTTTCGGGCCGGTTTGTTTCATTGCGTGGAACCGCGTCTCAAGTCCGACGCCCGCCATGCTGATGATAATGCACCACGAGGAAATCTTCACCAGCCACTCACCAAGTTTCGGGTCTTGCATCGGTGCGTTGAAGAATGTTGGCGAATTGAAATGCAATGTCGGTAGCCACCCGAGTGTTTGAGCCAGAGCGAACGCCAGGAAACCGAAGATGAACATCGGAAACATTTGCAGGTAATTGATCTTCTTTTTCGTCGCTACGCCGTCGCTGGCTTCACCGCGCGCGTTCAATAGGCCGACGATAAATACGACCGGCGCGAGCAAACAAACGCGTGCCAGTTTCACGGTCGTCGCAGTTGCACCGGCATCGGCGCTATAACTGAAACCCGAGGCAATCACCTGTGGCGTTTGGTGAATCGACAATCCTGCCCAGTATCCAAAAGCTCTGTCGCTCATCTGAATCGCATGGCCAATCACCGGCAGCACAAACATTGCAATCAATCCGAGCAACGTCACAGTTGCCACGCTAAAGACCACGTCTTTTTCTTCGGCTTCGATTACCGGTGCTGTGGCAACGATGGCCGTGCCTCCACAAATCGCCGTTCCTACCCCAAGAAGTAAACCAAGTTTGCGCGGTAATTTGAAAAGTTTCGAAAGCCACAATAACAACATGAATGCGACGGCGGTTTCGAGAAGCGCCATGGCCGCTCCGGTGACGCCTTCTTTGATCATCTCGTGGAAATTGAGGCGAGCGCCCAGAAAAATAATTCCAAGCGGTAGAAGCTTTTTGACGCAAAATTTAATTCCAGGGCTGACTGCTTTGGGCAGGGTCATGAAGTTGCTCACCACCATTCCCAAAATCAGCGCCATCATCACTGGCTCGATTGGATGCGAAGCTTTGCCAGTGCCGTCCGTGAACGTAAACGGCTTGAACGGAAGTTCGCTCAAAAAAATCGCCGCGATCATGATGCCGAACGCGAGCAGGAAACCCCATACTGGTGCCTTCGTTGAAACCGCTGCCTGTGCCGCTTTGGTTTGAGGTTCTTTGGCGTGGGGCGGGACCGTAAGAATGTCCGCGCCGCCTTCCATGAAATCGAGATACTCAGCCCATGAATAATCTTTGGGGGGATTTGCGGCGATTACTTCGGGCATATTGGCGATGCCAGCGTAGTTGCGATTCACCGTTTCAATCAATGTTTATTCGGACGCAAAATAACTGCGGCGCAAAGCTGGCAAGGTCCTATTGGGATCCGTGTCGTTCCAGGTAATCCCACAACACATTCGCCATACTTTTGACGCCGACGACCAAGCAATCTTCGTCGATGTCAAAATCCGGCGTGTGCGCTTCGGCGGTGAGGCCCTTGGTTTTATTGCCTGAACCGAGCCGCCAATAAAAACCAGGCACGACGCGTTGAAAGTACGAGAAATCTTCCGCACCCATTCGCAGCTCTGCATCGATCACGTTTGACGTTCCCACTGCATTTCGCAACGCTGGCAAAGTTTCGGTTACGAGAGATGGATTGTTGTAAACCGGCACTGTCGCTTCATCGATGTTTAGTTGATACGTCGCACCGTATGCGTCGCAGATGCCTTTCAACGTTTGGTGCAACTGCTTTTTGATGTTGGCGAGTGCGCCGTCCGTGAACGTACGAATCGTGCCCTCCATTTTTACTTCCGGCGAAATGACGTTGCGCCGATTGCCGCCGTGAATGGTGCCAATGGTGAGGATCACCGGTTCGAAGGTATCAATCCGACGGCTCTTGATCGTTTGCAACGCCGTCACGCATTCGGACGCGACCACGATGGAATCGATTCCGTTCTCGGGACGAGCGGCATGAGACATTTTTCCACGAATTGTCAGGTCGAACATATTCGCCGCAGCCTGCGCAGGTCCGGAGCGAACGCCGACTTTTCCCGCGTCAATTTCAGTCGTCGTGTGCATGCCGAAAATCGCGAGCGGCTTGGGATTCTCCAGCGCACCTTCTTTGATCATCAACGTTGCACCGCCTTCTTCGCCTGTTGGCGCGCCTTCTTCGGCGGGTTGGAAAATAAATTTTATCGTGCCGGGCAAGTCCGCGCGCATTTGGCTCAACACTTCTGCGACACCCAACCCAACGGCAGCGTGCGCATCGTGTCCGCAAGCGTGCATCACATTCGACACGCCGGACTTGTAAGGCACGTTGTGCACTTCATTAATCGGCAGTGCGTCGATATCGGCGCGATACGCCACCACCGGCCCCGGCTTGCCGCCTTGCAACAACGCGACCACGCCGTGATGCGCAACGTGCGTGCGGATTTCGGTCAAGCCGAGCGTGCGCAACTTTTCGGCGATCACCTGTTCGGTGCGCGTCTCGCGATTCGACAACTCCGGGTGCATGTGAAAATCGCGCCGTTCGGCAACTACGGTCGGACGAATCACGTCAGCGATCCGATTGATTTCCGAAGTCGGAACACCGAACGAAGCAAAGGCGCAGAGCAGGGCGATTGAGAACGGAATAGCGGCTTTCACAAAACCATTGAACTGAGTTTTCTCACGCAAGGCAACTTGCTTCACGCGTTGCCCTCACGGCGCGCAACCGATCACCGTCACATCGCGGAGCTCGGCAATTTCCGCCGGACTGAACCCGAGCGCCGCGCCGTTGGCGACCATTTCGTTGGTGAACACATCGTGAAAAACCAGGGCAGCCGAGTCTTGGCGGGGCATGAAATCACGTTTAGCCATATAGATAGGGCAATTTACCGCCTGGTTGGCCAATCTACCATGCGCACGGAACCTCCGTGCGCCGGTGAGAGCTCCGCTGGGGCCAATATTGCCACGGCGGGGAATGACGAATGACGAAACCAGAATGAACGAAAGAATGCCCGAAGCCCGAATAACGAACATTGGTGCTTGGGACTTCGAGCTTTCGTCATTGGACATTCGGCATTCGGATTTCTTGCCCACTGGCGCTGTCGCGACC
>JAQGOW010000442.1 GCA_028293405.1 Verrucomicrobiales bacterium | reverse complement strand
GTCGACGCACTGCTGCAAACTCTCGCTAAGTAGCGACCGGTTTCTTCCAGATCGGCACAACCTTTTTCATTTCATCGATCAACCACTGGCACGCCGCGAACGCCTCGCCACGATGCGGCGCAATCACCTCAACCCACAAAGAAGGCACACCAGCATCCACGCGTCCGATCCGATGCACCAATCGAATCGAGTGCACCGGCCAGCGCTTCTCAATTTGCGCGAACAACAAATCAAATTGATGCCGTGCCATTTTCTCGAACGCCTCGTATTCAATCGCCTCAATCGGCGCGCCTGATTCCGAGTCCCGCACCGCTCCGATAAAATAAATCACTGCGCCCATGTTGCGAGGCAACGCGCGTTTTCTGAGCAACGCCGCTTCATCAATCGCTTCAGCCGTGATAATCAGTTCGCGATTCATATCAACCACCTTGCACCGGTGGAAATAGCGATACCTCGTCGCCCTCGTTTAAAACGTAATCCGCCGTTTGATAGTCCACTCCGACAGCAACGAGCATGGAGTTTTGAACCGCCGAAAGTTTAGGAAATTTCTCGAACACCGCCGCTTTCAAATCCGCAATCGTCGCGCCAGAACTGACGGCCACGACAACGTCATCGCAGTGTGTCATGTCCTTGAACCAAGAATAGAAGTGAACGCGTATATCCACAAAGCTAACTAGACCTTCAAACCACGTTCTTCAAATACCAATCCAGCGCAATATCGATTCCGTCGGCGATCCGACATTTTGGGTCATACCCGAGCAACGTTCGCGCCTTGCTGATATCCGCCAAAGAATGTCGCACGTCACCCGCGCGAAAATCCTGATACTTCGGTTTTTGGTGCGGCAATTTCGGATCAAGCCTGCGCAAAGTTGTCTGCAACAACTCAAAAAGCTCGTTGAGCGTCGTCCGCTCGCCGAGGGCAATATTGTAAGCCTGATTAACCGCTTCAGGATTGGCCGCCGTCGCCGCGAGCAAATTTGCCTGCACCACGTTATCGACAAAACAAAAGTCCCGACTCGTTTCGCCGTCACCGTTAATTGCGACTGGTTCCTGTTTGATTAACGCCGCAATCCATTTGGGAATTACCGCGGCATAAGCTCCATCAGGATCCTGCCGCGGCCCGAACACATTGAAATATCGCAATCCGATACTTTTGAATTCATACGCCGTCGCAAAAGTTCCCGCATAAACTTCATTGATCAACTTCGTCGCGGCATAAGGGGAAAGGAGATTGCCGATCTTATCTTCGACTTTCGGCAACCCGGGATGATCGCCATAGATCGCGCTGCTGGACGCATACACCAATCGCTTCGCTTTTTGGTCCCGCGCCGCGACGAGCATATTGATGAAGCCCGTCACATTCGATTCGTGCGACGCAATTGGGTCCGTGATCGATCGCGGCACCGAACCAAGCGCCGCCTGGTGCAAGACATAATCAATACCTGCACACGCGCTCTGGCAGGCAGCCGCATCGCGAGTGTCATTCTCGATTAATTTGAAATTCGCCCAGCGCTTCGGACCAACGATCTGTTGAACTTCCTGAAGGTTCTTAACATAACCCGTGGAAAAATTATCAAACCCAACCACGCGCTGGTCGAGCTTCAACAAATTCTCGACGAGATTGGAGCCGATAAATCCAGCTGCACCCGTAACGAGCCAACTCTTAGGTGACGCGCGTAACGTTCCTTCAAGTTGGTCGTATTTGGACATTACGCCTTCCAGACTTGTCCGTCGAACGTCTTAACCGTCGCCATCGCATTACGCGTATCGACGATGCATTTCGTCCAACCCGCCAGCTCCTTGTAATCAACCGCCTTGTGCGCCGTCGCAATCACGACCACGTCATACGCCGCGACCGTCTTCTTATTCCACGCAATCGACTTCGTCCCGGCCCAATGCGCATGTTCGCGTGTCATTCCGATGAACGGGATGTGCGGGTCGTAATAAGAAACCTTGGCACCGCGTTGTTTGAAAAGATCCATTAACACGAAAGTCGGCGACTCACGCATATCATCCACGTTCGGCTTATACGCCAACCCAACCAACAAAATCCGGCTGCCGTTAATCGATTTACGTTTCGCGTTCAGCGCCGCTCCAGTGCGTTCCACAACATAATGCGGCATCGCCGTATTAATTTCGCCGGCGAGTTCGATGAACCGCGTATTCTGTCCGTATTCGCGCGCCTTCCACGTCAGATAAAAAGGATCAATCGGAATGCAATGCCCGCCGAGACCAGGTCCGGGATAGAACGGCATAAAACCGAACGGCTTCGTCTTCGCGGCATTGATGACTTCCCAAACATCAATCCCCATCGCGTCATAAACCACCTTCAGTTCGTTGACCAACGCGATATTCACGCCGCGGAAAATGTTTTCGAGCAACTTCGTCGCTTCCGCCGCGCGGCACGACGAAACAGGAACGATCGTCTTGATCGCTTTCGAATAAAGCTCCACCGCTTTTTTCAAGCACGTGGGCGTCAAACCTCCAACAACCTTCGGAATCAGCGCAACCTTACTGTCCGGATTACCTGGATCTTCACGTTCCGGCGAGAACGCCAAATAAAAATCCGACCCGGCTTTCAGACCGGAACCGCTTTCCAAAACCGCCTTCAAATCTTCATCCGTCGTTCCGGGATAAGTCGTCGACTCCAGCGACACGAGCGTGCCCTTTTGCAAATACGGCGCCATCGCTTCACCGGTCTTGATGATGTAAGAAATATCCGGCTCGCGATTTTTATTAAGCGGCGTCGGCACGCAAATGATCACCGCATCTATTTTGGCGATCTTGCTGAAATCAGTTGAAGCCGACAAACGCCCGGCTTTCACTTCCGTGGCGATGGTAGAACCTTCAATATGTTGAATGTAGCTTTTGCCAGCGTTGATCGCTTTGACCTTTGTGGAATCAATATCCAGCCCGATCACCTGCACGCCGTTGCGCGCAAATTGCAAGCAGAGCGGAAGACCAACGTAACCTAGACCGATAATAGCAATTTTCACAGGGGGCGGAGCATAGCAGGGCAGGGACGTTTAGTCGCGCTTTTTTTCAGGAAAACTACTATTCAAAACCATGCTTGGTTTGTGCCACTTTAGCCTCGTCGGACAAACTTTTCGAAAGTATTTCCCTTGTGGAAAACCGATAATCTGCAAAAGTGGAAGGGTAGTTCGATTCGTTCTTTGTAAAACATTTTAAGGATTTAACCCTGCCATGTTCGTGCTTAGAAACAAAGTCCTTGAACCGTAAATAAAAACATATAGGGACCCTAACCTCGGTTGTGGCCGACAGGCCTTGACTGGAAGTTGAAATCAATCGATTCGGTCCCACCTTTGTTCCTGAGCGTTCAAAGGAACTGTTTATACACGGCATTACGGTGGGGTTATATTTCAAAGCTCCGTGCGCCCCTTGCGTCCGGAGCTTTTTTTTCGGAGCGCGGACGGTCACGTCCGCAGCAACG
>JAQGOW010000437.1 GCA_028293405.1 Verrucomicrobiales bacterium | reverse complement strand
TGCCTCGGTCATCATATACCGACGGGCAGTTTCGTGCAGTCTTGCCTCGAGTTCCATCCCCGGTTACGAGTCATGGTAGTTACCGGCTTGCACAGCTTGGACAGGCAGTTTTCATCCGTCAAATTTGACTGTGTCCTCCAGAAACCATTTACTGCGGAAACGTTCATGGATGCCGTTAGCGCCGCACTGGCTGACTAACACGATCGCCGACGACGTGGCGCTTAACCCGGTCGTAAATGTCAAACGAGGGTCAAAACGTCTTTCGTTGGTAAACTCGAACGTAATCAATGTCGTGAAATTGTGGGAAAGTCGTTGTTGCATCAGGATTGCCCGGCCACTTCCCGCCGACCGCTGTGTTCAAAATCAAGTAATGCGGCCGTTGAATTCATCGTGCCAAACATTTTCCACGCGCGACCTCCATGCCGCCTGGAGAAAAGGATCCCCGAAGCGCGCCTCTTCTCACGATTTGGATTGTTATTGATATTACGCGGTCTGCCTGGCGCAGGACAATTGTTCCCGAATAATTTCCATTTTTTTGACACCCATCTCCATCACCACTGATTTCGAACCAAACTAAGTTTTCTTCCAAGCCGATGCCCTTACCACTACCCTCCCTTCATGAGCACCTCCGAGGTCTCAACCGACAAACAAACGCAACTCGCCCAACGGATGGCTTCTCTCGGCGTCCGCGAAACAGATATCGAGGAGTCATTCGTCCGCTCTGGTGGTCATGGCGGACAGAACGTCAACAAGGTTGCCACGTGCGTGATGCTCCTCCATCGTCCGAGCGGCGTGCAGGTCAAATGCCAGGAGACCCGACAACAGGGCCTCAATCGCTTCCTCGCCCGCAAACTCCTTCTCGACAAGATCGAGTCGATGCGAAAGGAACGCCTGGCAGCCGAACGCGCCAAGGTTGAAAAGGCGCGCCGCCAAAAACGCCGCCGCAGCCGCGGCGCAAAGGAACGCATGCTCGCCAACAAATCCCGCCACTCTGCCAAAAAAGAATTCCGCAAGAGAGTTTCGCCGGAGTAAACATGGCCGGCGATTTCTAGCCGCCAACGTACAAAAGCAAATTTCTTTTATGCGACGCAAGCCGGGTGGAAATCCATTGACTGACTGCCGACCGCCGTCAAAATCACAGGCCAATGGCCTTGAATAAAAACCGATCCTTCCCTGCGCAATGGCTGATGTTGATGGCCATGGTTCTAATGGCCGGCGCAGTGATGGGCGGCGGCAAAGTCAGCGACCCGATCAGCGTGGTCTTGCGCGAACCGCTTCCGCCGGAGGAGTTGAGTCTTACCTCCAATTCCGGCGAATGGATCATTACCGGGCCGACGTTCATTTATCGCGTCCGGAAAAACAGCGGCGCAATCAGCGCGTTGCGCGTGTTGAATAATGGACGGGAAGTCATCGGAACTACCAACCCTGTGGATGTTCAAATTGACGGCAATTATCGCCTGGCTTCCGAACTGACGACCGGCGAAATGACGGTTGTCACCCACGGCAAAGACAAGATCGTGATGCGTGGCCACGGGGTTTTGCGTGACCAGGCCAAGGCGGGATCGGACGTGGATTACACGCTAGAGCATACGTTCTTCGATGATGGCGTTGTGGTTTCGAGCGTCAAATTAAGTCCACGCCAGGATCTCGTGGTGCGAAAGGAAATCGCTTTTCACGTTGAGACACAGGGTGAGTTCAGTCACTACCTGCACAAACGACGCGATGAAAACGGTGGAGACGCGGTTCGCGGAGGTCTTCCTGAAACCGGCCGAGCTGTCCACTTTTCGACGCTGACTTCCTGTCTGCAGGTTTTCAGCACGAGCGCCACGCTGGCGATATTCACCGATTGCGGCGCGACGCATCTGAGCAGACGCGACCTTGATTCAGCCACAGTCGACGTGTTGAGCCGGGAAAAGAAACACGCCGCAGTTCGTTTGGGCCAGTATTTGATTCATGTCGCGGCTGGGGACAAACCGTATCTGCTCAAGGCAGGTGAAGAGTTCAGTTTTCGCGTGGGGATCAGCGTTGCTCCAAACCGGATCGCGCATCGGCGCCAGCATGATCTGCGCATGTTCGCCTGGATCGGCGATGCGCAATATCCTTACGCCACCGACCAGGAAATCGAGTCCGTCGCCCGCGCTGGATACACCTTATTTCAAATGCATCGTTTGGGCACGCCGGGCGAACCTCGTCCGCCGTCCGGTGAACTCGAACGCGTCATCAAGAAAGTGCACGAAATGGGCATGCTCTTTCTTTGGACCGAGAACGCGGACTTGATGTATGACAACGCGCCCGGCGTGCGCGAATTAAAAGCCAAAGGCCAATGGCCGCTCTGGCAGGGCTTCAATATCGACGGCAATTACAAAGCGACGATGGACCCGTATTGCAACCTGGCCTGCACTTGCATGGCTTCGCCCAACGGCCTGGCCGAATACCGATTGGCCACGATCAACCGGATGATGAAACGCTTCGATGTCGATGGCATTTATCTGGATGACAACATGGCTTACCCAACCTGCCGGCTCGGGCAGGAACATGGTCATCCGCAAAAAATATACGATTGCCTGATCGAACTTCACGAGATGAACTGGCGACGGCGCGAGTTGTTGCGCCAGAAAAATCCTCACCAGGTGCTCGTCAGCCACAACACGCGCGGCATCATCCAGCCGGTCATCTGTGATTTCGACGCCATCCTCTATGGCGAAGGCTATTCGTTCGGTTCGCTCGAAGACTACCGCGATTATTACCGTCCGGTCGACGCCATCCCGGCGCAAGGCATGATCTGGCCCGGCGGCCAGGACGCGGCTCGTTGCGCGGCCTCGGTCGCCTACAACTACGACCTGCTGACCGGCGGCGGACAATATTGCCACATCGACTGGCGGATGTTTCCGAAAAAATTCCCTTACGCCGCCGGTGTAACCGATACCGAGCAGACTTACGTTCGAACTTATAACCTGGCCCAATATTATTTCGGGTTATACGAGTCCAAACCCTTTTACTTCGCGGAGTCGTCCGGCCTCTTCAGCACGAGCGCGCCTCAGACCTACGCGACCCTCTATCACAATCAAGTGTGGAACGACTGGCTCATTCCGGTGGCCAACATGAGCAGCGAACTTCGCAAGACCTCGCTGCAGATCCGCGCGCCGCAAACCCTCGGCATCGACCCGCAAGCCCATTACGTTTTATTTAACATCCATCAACGAACCGTGAAGCACCTGAACGGAGATCGCGTCAACGAAGCCTTGAGCGAAATTGCGATCCCCGCTCAAAGTCTCCAGCTCTTTGCGTTTCGATCACAGCCGGCAGACGGCCCATATCATCTGTGGGGCGGCAAACGCCTTTCTGAAAGTTGGGATCGCCGGAAACGCAAACTGACCCTGACGCTCCAGGGACCGGCCGGTTTGCAGGACACGATTTTTATCGCGTGCGAAAGCCAAGCCATCGATCACATCAACGTCAATGGAAAACCAGCATCGTTCTCCTACGATCCAGCGCAACGGATGGCACATGGGCCGGTCACCTTCACCTCGCGACCTTTGAAGATCGAAGTCATTTATTCATCCGGTGACGACAACAAGCTGCCCACCCGCCCTGCTACGCCCGATCCATTGGGAAATCTATTTGATCATTGATGGCTTGCCTCACTGGGGACAAAGCTGGTCGCTAAAAAAATTACTTTGGTGATATTTGGTGATATTTGGTGATATTTACTGATATTTGGTGATATTGACCGGCTCCGACCCTGAGGCCTCCTCTCTCCGGCTCTCTCCTCGCCGAACGTCGGCCTCGCGTAAGGAGGCGAATGGGATACCCTGAACCCAGCGCGTGAAGGCATTCGGTTCTGACATAGCGGCGCCTAACATCTTTTTGTTTTGGGTAAACAATGGTTAATAAAGGTAAATAAAGGTTAATTCGGTTAAATTCCTTTAACCAATTGGTGCCTGGCAAAGGGCCGCTGAAAAACCGTTCTTGGTTACCGTTGGTTACGTTTACCTACCGTTGGTTACCGATACCGGCAAGCCGCCAAGCGGAGCTTGGATCCATAATCCACGTTTTCAAAGAGCACGAGGGACGTCGAATCGGAGTTCGGCGCCCCCGACTGCATATTCAGCAGCGGTGTATTTATACATGAAGTAGCTAATCTTGTCCAGTGCTTTAACGCAAAGGCGATGCGACGAAAATGGAGGAGGCGCGGTTCGTGCGAAAAAAACTGGAGCGCGCCGGCAGTGGCGTGCATGTCGGCGAATGGGGCGCCTATAAGTTTACGCTACACAAAGTCGTTCTGGCGTGGATGCGTGACTCGCTGGACTTGTGGAAGGAAGCAGGGTGGAGTTGGTCGATGTGGAATTTGCGCGGGAGCGTTGGTGTGCTGGACAGCGAACGCGCCGACGTTCAATACGAGAATTGGCGCGGGACACAAACTCGACCGGCAGATGCTCGACTTGATCCGAAGCGACAGCTAACTCAACGCACGAAGATGCGAGCTTCAGTAACTTTGCGGATTTTTCTGGCGAGCGCGCCAAATGGGCCGCTTGACGGAATGATCAGAATGCGCCCGGGAACTTCAATGATTTTCGAAATTCGCGCGACGCAGGCTTGTTGCCGCTCTTCATTCGGCAAGCGATGCCATGACGTGCGCACGCGAACTGCCAATACGTAGAGGCGTTGGTGAATCAGGTGCTTCATTTGTTTCTGCGCGAGGTGCGCTTCGACAATATCGGCTTCGCTCGACAACACATTGCACACGGCGCGAATTTGTGATTCTGACAAGCCGTGTGCGACGAAAGTGTCTTTTGCGGTGACGTTGCTGCGCTCCGTGCGAGATTCGGCCATCACCTTTTCAAACTGGTCGAGGCGTGCGTAGAGCGCGCGGATTTTTTCGGCCTGACCCGTTTGGCGATAAAACTGATGAAGGCGATCGCCGGCATCCGGCAGTAATTCTTGGTCGGCAGCGATGGCGCGTTCGAGATAGCACTCGCCCTGACTATCAGATTTTTTGAGCAGCACCCGACCGAGGCTGAAATTGGCAAGCGCGTGAGCCGGGTCGAGTTCCAAAACTTGTTTTAAAAGCGGCATGGCGGCTTCTTCCCCTTGCAACTGGGCGACGACGCAGGCCTTGTCCCAAAGCGCCCCGGTATCGTTCGCGCGGGATGCAGTAGCATGGTCGATCGTTTGAAGGCGGTCGGACAGCGCATTGGCCTTGCTGTGGCGTTGCGTCCAGTTTTCGTGCGCATCTTTTTGCCACTGCTTTTCGACGTCATCGCGTATGCGCGAAAGAGCAGGCCCGAGCAAATCTTCGGCGGCGCTAGATATGGTACTCGGCAAATCTACTTTGCTCGAATCGGCAGGCAGTTGACTGATAGCGCGGAGACGATCGGAGAGGCACGGATGTGTGTCGGCGTTGGTTGTTGTTTCCAGAAGGACGCGTTGCACATGAGCACTTGGATCGCTCAACAATTGGGCGAACGAATTTCGGATGCGCTGAAACACGCCTTCTGGTGGAACTGGAACAGTCGCGGTTTGTTTCCAGATCTCGGGCCAAATGGTGTTGTCCAAAGCATCGGCGCATACATCCAGGCGCATCAACGCAGCGGCTGAAGTCGGTGGTCCGACAACCCGCGCGGCTTCGGCGTCAGCCAAGTATTCGTGCGCACGCGAAAGGACGAACGCATGGGCGTTGAATCTTGGCCAGTGCCAGTTGAGAAATTTCCGGATCAGCGGGCGCAGAGAGATTTCGTTCGGCATACGCGGGCGGGAAAGGTGCGCGAACACCGGCTCCCACGATCGGCGCAAGCGATAGATCCATTGGCTGGAACGGCCATGGTGGCGCGATAAATGAGCGAATTCGTGCGCGAGCACGGAGCGGAACTCATCTTTGGACAGCGCTTCCATCAGCGGAAGACCGATCAGAAGGTAGTTTCGATACCAACCGAAGACACCCAATCGCGGTCTTTGCGCGACGGCTGCATTACATTCGTCGATGAAAATGACGTCGTGGAATCGAGCTGAGTGCAATTGTTTCCAAGGTCATCCAATGTCGCGAATAGTGCTGGCACCTCAGCCCTTTTGACCTTGCGACCTTTGGGTGGTGGCAAGCGCACGAACAGCGGCCGCAACGCCAGCCAACCGCCAAAGAGCAAAATCAATGCAGCGACGACGGAGAGTCCCCATGCTTCCGGAGCCCAAAAAACTTGTGGCAGAAAAAACGCCGCGGCGAAGAGCAAAACCAAACCAAGGGGAAGAAGAATTCCAGCGAAACCGATGAATGCAAGCCAGGTGACTTTTTTCCGCAGCTTATCGGGATCGCGCCCGACGCCCGACTCGACCTGCCGAACAAGGACATCGAATTCCTGATGCGTCATGTTACGGACCGATTGTGGCGCGTTTGAGCAACTGATATGGGAACGCGCGCTGAA
>JAQGOW010000423.1 GCA_028293405.1 Verrucomicrobiales bacterium | reverse complement strand
CGTAGATCTTTTGCGCACCTTCCTTGTTCGGGCGGTTAACCTTGATTTTTCGGTCGATACGGCCGGGACGCAGGATGGCAGGATCGATCAAGTCAGCGCGGTTTGAGGCGATGATGACGACCACGTTGGTGAGCGGTTCGATGCCGTCCATTTCCGTGCAGAACATTGGCACGACAGTGCTCAGGATACTACTGTGCCGACCGGCGCGCCGAGTTCCGAGAATCGATTCAGCTTCGTCGATGAAAAGGAACGCCAAATGGCCATCGGCGGCACGTTCGCGGCATTGAGCAAACAAGTCGCGGACCTGACGTTCCGATTCACCGACCCACATGTTGAGAATTTCAGGACCTTTGACGTGCAGGAAGAATTCCGGACGATCAACGCCGGTTTCAGCTTTGATCTGCTGCCGAAGGTTAAACGCAGTTGCTTTGCCCAAAAGCGTTTTGCCGCAGCCGGGAGGTCCGTGCAACAGGAAGCCTTTTGGGACGCTATGGTCGAATCTCTTGAACAACGCTTTGTGCAAGAACGGCATTTCGATCGTGTCACGAATCGCCTGAACGGCTTCGTCCTGACCACCGATTGAGGACCACGGAATTTCGTTCACCGTTTCCAGAGCACGTTCGATGCGTTTGCCGATCCCAATGACTTCGAGCGCAACCTTTTGATTGGCGTCGAGGCGCACTTCCATGCCGGGTTTGAGTTTTTCCTTTGCGAGCAAAGACGAACGGAGCAGAACCGAGCTGATCAATCCGGATTCCTGACCGATGCGAAGACGACCGCCGGAAAGGAGTTCGTCGATGCGGACAATAGGACCATTGCGTTCAAAGCCGAGACCTTGCACGACGGCGAACGCTTCATTCAACAGGACGCGTTGGCCGACTTGCAAACTGGCGAGCGGAATCTGCGGGTCGATGCGGCAAACGTAATCGGTGCCGCCACAGCAGACGTGCGCTTTGTCGGGTTCGATAGGCATGAGGAACGTGCCAACGCGAAAAGCGGGTGAACGCAATTTTTCAATGATTGCGTCCATCTTCTCGATAGTTTGGCGCGCTTGGTCATTGACCTCTTCAATCTCCGCGACGCGATCACGCAGATAAATCATGTCCATGATGGAACTGTGACGCGGCGGCAATTTGCCAACAATCATGTCGACGAGCTGCAATGCAGATAGCTGCTCCATCTGCTCGCGGCCAAGGACATCGGGTGAACTCAACGGGTCGGTACTTTCGCTGGGGGACTTCTGGCCGGCAGTGGAACTTGCCGGCCGCTTCTTCGATTCTGCCATGGTAGTAAGGTAGGCCTGTCGAAAAACTTTTTCAAATTGGGGGCGGCGTTTAAGTGAAAATATTTTTGGTTCGAAAGGGCTGTTTAAGCTGTCAAATTTTTCTGGCTGTGGCATATTTACCGGTCTTCTCCCGCAACGCATGAAACCTCTCCTCGAAATCACCGAACGCGGTCTCCATTGTTCGGCCGGTGACTTTTTCGTGGATCCATGGGGGGCTGTTGACCGCGCCGTCATTACCCATGCACACAGCGATCACGCCCGTTGGGGATCAAAAGCCTACGTTACGGCGGAGCCAGGACGTGAAATTTTGCGGAGGCGTTTGGGGCCGAACGTCATTATCGAGACGCTCGCTTACGGGCAAGTCACTACATGCAATGGCGTGAAGATTTCCCTGCATCCCGCTGGGCACGTGCTTGGGTCGGCTCAGGTGCGGGTGGAGTATCAAGGTGAGGTGTGGGTGGTCAGCGGCGATTACAAAACCGAAGACGATGGGATGATTGCGCCTTTTGAACCAGTGCGTTGCCACACGTTTATCACTGAATCGACGTTTGGCCTGCCAATCTATAGGTGGCGACCGCAGGCAGAAATTTACGCTGACATGAATGACTGGTGGCGCGCAAACCAGGAGCAAGGGCGCACGAGTATCATTTTTGGTTATTCACTCGGGAAGGCTCAGCGCATTCTCGCAGGTTTGGATGGAAGTATTGGGCCGATTTATGTGCACGGAGCGGTGGCGGCGTTTTTGCCCGCGTATGAGGCCGCAGGTGTTCGTTTTCCACAGGTTGAACTCGCGCTTGGACCGAAGATTCGTTCTGAACAAGGGCAGGCGATGATCGTCGCGCCGCCATCTGCGGACAACACACCTTGGCTGCGGAAGTTTGGTGAGGTGTCGGCGGCGTTTGCGTCGGGTTGGATGCAGGTTCGCGGAACCCGTCGGCGACGCGCGCTGGATCGCGGGTTTGTGATGTCGGACCACGCGGATTGGGAGGGATTGATTGCGAGTATTCGTGCGACTGGCGCAGAGCGAGTTTTGGTGACGCATGGGTATACAGATGTGCTGGCTCGTTGGCTCCGCGAAAACGGGTGGCAAGCGGACGTGGTGAAGACGAGGTTTACGAGCGAGGTTGAGGACGATGCGGAGGAGTTGCCGCCAGTCGAAGAGCGTTCCGCGGAATGAAGCGTTTCACACAATTGTATTGTGAGTTGGATCAAACGACGCGCACGAATGACAAACTTGCCGCGTTGGAACGCTACTTTTCCGAAGCTCCGCCGGAGGATGCAGTGTGGGCTTTGCATTTTTTAGCGGGACGCAAAGTTCCGAGCATCGTCTCAGGTCGATTGCTCGGCCAATGGGTCGCTGAAGAAACGAAGCTGCCGGAGTGGTTGATTGGCGAATGTTATGATGCAGTCGGTGATTTAGCAGAAACCATGGCGCTTCTTTTGCCGGAGAATACCACCGCAACGCATCCACCGCCGTTGCATCAACTGGTCCAGAATCGCGTCCTCGATTTGCATAAGATGCCGGAGGAATGGCGTCGCGAAGTGTTGGTGAAGACCTGGCGCGAGTTGAATTGGAACGAACGGTTCGTGTTCAACAAACTGATCACGGCGGCGTTTCGCGTGGGTGTTGCGCGAACGCTTGTTGTTCGTGCGTTGGCGAATATCGCCAAAGTTTCCCCAGCGGTGATGGCGCATCGCATCATGGGAACGTGGAATCCGACGCCGGACGATTTTCGACAATTGTTGCGGCCGCAAGAGACAGACCAAAAGGAACCCGGCCAGCCTTACCCATTTTATTTAGCGTCACCGCTGCAGGAAGAACCCGAAACACTCGGCAACATTTCTGATTGGTTGGCAGAATGGAAATGGGACGGCATTCGCGCGCAACTAATTCGACGACAGGGGCAGATTATCCTCTGGTCGCGTGGGGAGGAAATGGTTGCAGAACGATTTCCGGAACTGGTGGAAGCCGCCAAATGCATTCGCGATGGCACCGTGCTCGATGGCGAGATTTTGGCATGGCGCGATGAACAACCGTTGCGGTTCGGAGTTTTGCAGCAGCGCATAGGACGCAAAGATGTCAGCGCGACTATTCGCGAGGAAGCGCCGGTCGTGTTTCAAACGTTCGACATTTTGGAATGGAACGGCGAAGACATTCGCGAGCAGCCATTGGTCGAACGCAGGCAAAAGCTTGAGACCATTTACCAGGATATTTCGCGTGGGTTGCCATTTCGACTCTCGCAACGCATCGATGCGACTTCATGGGAAGACTTGGCGAAGCTGCAGGCGGAAGCGCGCGAGCGATCCGTCGAAGGGATTATGCTCAAACGTTGGTCGTCGCCATACCAGGTGGGTCGTCCGCGTGGTGATTGGTGGAAGTGGAAAATCGATCCGTATCTGATCGATGCCGTGCTGATCAATGCGCAGCCGGGTTCGGGTCGGCGCGCGAGTTTGTTTACGGATTACACTTTTGGCGTTTGGGAAAAGGACGAACTGGTCCCTGTGGCCAAGGCCTACTCCGGTTTAAGCGACGACGAAATTCGCCAAGTGGACGCATTCGTGCGTCGCAATACGTTGGAAAAGTTCGGGCCCGTTCGCATGGTAAAACCGGAATTGGTTTTCGAACTCGCTTTCGAAGCACTTGCTGAATCGACGCGACACAAAGCCGGCATTGCGTTGCGATTTCCGCGGATCAACCGTTGGCGTCGCGACAAAAAAGCTGAAGAGGCCGACACACTCCAAAGCGTGCGCGACCTCTTGAAAGCTACGAAGGCGTAAGCCTTGGTATGTGCAGTGGGATTACGTAACGATCTTCGAGAGCAATTCGTCGTTGGTCTTGTGCTTCTTCAACGCAGCAGTCAACGTTTCCATCGCTTCAATCGGATTCAAGTCCACCATCATGCGGCGCAACTTGCGGATCGATTCGAGATTCTTGGCCGCGAAAAGTTTTTCTTCTTTGCGCGTGCCGCTCTTGGGAATGTCGATCGCAGGGAACAACCGGCGCTCGGAGAGCTTGCGGTCGAGGATCAATTCCATGTTACCGGTGCCTTTGAATTCCTGAAAAATCAGTTCGTCCATACGTGAGCCGGTATCGACCAGCGCCGTGGCGATAATTGTTAGCGAACCGCCTTCTTCGATTTTACGCGCCGATGCAAACATCTTACGCGGAATTTCCAAAGCACGGGCATCAACACCGCCGGTCATAGTACGACCGCTGCCGCCGTGCACGCTGTTGTAAGCGCGAGCGACGCGGGTGATGGAGTCCAACAAAACGAAAACATCTTTGCCGCTTTCAACCATGCGACGGCAACGCTCAATCATAAAGCGCGACAAACGCACGTGCGTTTCGAGGTCCTGGTCGTTCGACGACGCAACGACTTCCGCTTTGACGGAACGTTGGAAATCGGTGACTTCTTCAGGACGTTCGTCGATAAGCAACACCATCACATACACTTCCGGATGGTTGGCTGTGACCGCGTTGGCAATTTGCTTGAGAATGGTGGTCTTACCGGTGCGCGGAGGCGCAACGATCAAACCGCGGGTGCCTTTACCGATGGGCGTGACCAGGTCGATAATACGGGTTTCGAGCGAATCAGGCGAGGTTTCCAGATTGATCTTTTCGATAGGATCAATCGTGGTGAGATTCTCGAAGCGGACGCACTTGGTATATTCGTCGAAGGTCAGGCCATTGACCTTTTCGACGCTGCGAAGCTGCGGGCTGTTGCCGCGATGAGGCGGTTGGGTTTCGCCCTCGACCTGACAGCCCTCGCGCAGGAAATTGCGCTTAATAGTATCCGGCGTGACGAAAATGTCAGAAGGCTTTGGATGATAGTTGTTTTCCTTCGTTCGCAAAAATCCGAAACCTTTTTCGGAAATTTCGAGGAAGCCCGACCCGTAGTCGGTAACAGTGGCGCTAGGCGCTTGATTCATAATGTGTGTGTTAAAGAAGTCTTTCCTGAATGACCCGAAATCGTTCTTTCCAAGAAATAGAGAATTTGGGAAAACCGTCTGCGCCATCGAAAAACCGATAACCCGCGCTATCCGGTCAGACCTTCAACTTAAGCATATTTACGACACGCCTAGCCGAATGCAACAGTTATTTTCGGGGCGATGTTGGTAAAGAAGAGTAGGGGATTGCCCCA
>JAQGOW010000417.1 GCA_028293405.1 Verrucomicrobiales bacterium | reverse complement strand
CATCTTCGGCGAACTCGCGTAAATAATTCGCAACGGCAGCGTCGGCATGATCGTGCAAACCATGGCCGCCATAATCCCAACACCGCCGGTCAGCAAAATCGTCAATCGCATCGCATCCGTCGTTTCCGATTTTGCGACGCTTCGAACGACTCGTGGAAACATCACCATCGCGATCGGCGAGACAAACTGCATCACCGCAAAGCCCGTCAAATTCGCGCCCATATATAACTGGCGCGTTTCCGCACTAAACGTGCTTTGCACGAAGAGCGCATCGGTCGCCGTGATAAAAAGCACCGAGCCCAAACCAAACGTCAGCGGAAGCACGCGCGCCAACCACGGACGCCACTGAATCGGCGGGCCTTTGGTCGTCCAAATCCCTCGGGTGAGCCAAAATCCAAGAGCCAGCGTCGCGATTTGTCCCGAAACACACCCCGCCATTCCACTCGCCGCTTGGCCGCCAAACGCGAGCAAACAAATCGCCACCGCCGCAAAACGCCCGACGCCATCAACAATCTGTAACCATCCAAATCCTGCGAAATGATGTTTGCCCTGGAGAATTCCTTTTAAAATCGGCACCCAAAGCGTCGTCAACCCGACGACAATCGCGAACCACAACGCCGCCGGATTACCCACCTTCAACACCGAAAGAATTTCGCGACTGCCAACGAGGATTAACACCGTCGTCACCAACCATAAAACAAACATCGCCCCCAAAATCGCTCGCGTCGTCCCAGCCAACTGATGTTCCTTTTCATCCGTCAACGCCGCCGCCGATTGTTGCGCAAAAACGTTCTGCAAACCCGCCGCCGGAATTCCCATCCAAATGAAAAACCGCAACAACGCGTAAAACGCGCTGTATTCGTCCGGCAGCATCTTCTTGCCGGCGACGGTATGCACCGCGGTCATGAACAATCCGCCGCCCACAGTCGCGATCACCATCCATCCGCTTTGTCGGAAAAATGCCCAGCGGCCGGCCGATGCCGACGCCTTAAGGTCGTTTGGCTTTGATTGAGCAGGAGAATTGGTCGTCATACTGCGAGCGTGTTACGCCAATGACCTCAGAAAGTTTAGCAGCATCTCCGTTGCCTGATTGAGTGATCGAATTGAAATCCATTCGTTCGAAGTGTGCGCCTGTGCGATGTCGCCCGGCCCAAATACCACGCTCGGAATTCCACCGTGGGCCAGCACTGAAGCATCGCAGAAGTAATCCACACCCGCGGGCTTGGCCTGCTTCGCCGATTTCAAAAACTGCTGCACCAACGGCAACCGCAAATTGGCCTCCATCGGCAACCCGGGATTTTTTGCGCAGCCAATCGTCGTTTGCAACCCACGCTTGCGCAGCAACGCTTGAATCTCGGCAAACACAGACGCCTGCGTTTCGCCCGGCAGCAACCGTCGATCCGCACTTGCGACACATTTTGCCGGCACAATATTCGGCTGCGTCCCGCCGTTAATCGATCCAACACTAATCGTCGGATGGCCGAGCAACCGATGCTTTTTTCCGCGTAACATCTTCGCGTAATCGGACTGCAAAACATCAACAATGCGCGCCATTTCATGCACCGCGTTCACGCCCAAATCAGGCCGCGCGCCATGTGCCGCTTTTCCGCGCGTTTCAAATTGCAACCAAAGACTCCCTTTATGCGCCGTGACAATCTGGTTTCGCGTCGGCTCACCGACGATTGCCAGGTCTGCCTTGAATCCGCTCGCTGCAAAAGCACGGGAACCGGCCTGCGCGTTTTCTTCATCAATCAACCCAACGAAAACAATCTCAGTATTCTTGGGCCGATTCTTCTCGCGTGCCAAAAGCATCAACGCACTCAACATCGCCGCGACCGAACCTTTGGTATCGCAAGCACCGCGTCCAAACAACCGATCATTATCGCGGATGGGATTTAATTGCTCATTGCTCACCGGCGGAACCGTGTCCATGTGCGGGGCCAACACGACTCGTTTTGTCGTTGTTCCAGAGGGAGTCAGTCGCGCCAAAAAATTCGAACGGCCCGGAAGCACTTTATGCAAATCCACATCGAGCCCGGCGCGACCTGCAGTCGTCGCTAGAAAATCCGCCACCCGCTTTTCGCCCGCCCGCGCGTCGCCTGCCGGCAAAAATGCCGGATTGACGCTCGGCAAAGCGATCAATTCGCGTAGGAGTTTCTCAGGCTGCGTCATTGCGCGACATTGTAAGCGGGACACAACGCAACCGTCCAGCAAGAGCTTGCTGCGCGCCGTGATTAAAATGTTGCGAATCGCAGGCGTTATTCGCCGATCTTGTCCAACCCGACGTCAATGTATTGCCCGCCACTGGTATTGCGGCAATGCACCGCCATGACGTTGGTGCCCGCATGCAGAGAATTCAGAGCACGGGAGCGAATGCCTTCCTCGCTGTAATCGACATTGTAGTTGCTCAACTTTGTCGCAAGCGCGCCGTTGATGAAAATCTCCGCGTCTTCGTCGTGGTGCACGAGCAACTCGGTCTCGTCGTATTTTCCGGCTGGCAAGTCAAACGTCCGACGCAACCAAATATCGCCAGTTTTCCATTCCGTGCGGACGACTGCGTTAGGCGTGCCTTTCGTCCCGAAGACGCCGGGTCCCTGCTGCCACGACGAATCGTCGAAGCGCGCCTTCGACCAATCATCCGCCGGTTTATTAAACGTATATTTCCAGGTCGCACCCACTTCCTTCGAAGTAGGCAACACAATCGTATGCTTCGGCTCCGGTGGAACATGCCCGCGATTGGCCGCCGCAACGCGCTTCAAATCCGGCTTAATGATCTCACGGTCGTACGTCATCAAACCGTTACATTCTGTTTCCACGTCGGTGATTTGCGTGTAAACGATCGCACTCAAACCGGGGTTCTTCTCCAAAGCCCACGCCTTGCGCAACATATTCACGTATCGACGCGTCAACGCCTTGCGGTCCGTCATACCTTGATATCCCCACGTCTTTTGCGTCCAGGTGTGTCCATCGATTCCTAAACCCAGTCCGCCGAACTCACCCAACACTGCCGCGCGGTTTTCTTCCGGCATTGGCGAACCCGGTCCCGGATAATTGTGCATGTCGATGACGTCGCCACACTTCATATCGGTCCATCCAGTAGCGTTATTCACGAGCCGCGACGGATCCATTTCCTTCACCCAGCCAGTTAACCGCTTAGTGTCGTATTGTCCCCAGCCTTCATTGAACACAACCCACATGACGATCGATGGATGGTTATAATGCGTCGCGACCAGCTGTTTCAGTTCACGCTCAAACTCCGCTTTGTCTGCTGGCGTTTTATTATCGGCACTTGGCATATCCTGCCAGACCAACAATCCCATTTTGTCGCAATAGTAATACCAACGATCCGGTTCGACCTTCACGTGCTTGCGGGTCATGTTGAAACCAAACTCCTTCGTCATTTCCAAGTCATACAACATCGCTTCATCGGTGGGAGGTGTGTACAAACCGTCTGGCCAAAAACCTTGATCCAACGGGCCGACCTGGAAAACAAACTTTCCATTCAACATCGGACGAGTAATTCCATTGGCATCTTTCCCGAGCGAAACTTCGCGCATGGCAAAATAACTCGAAACCGA
Source organism: Verrucomicrobiales bacterium (assembly GCA_028293405.1). Lineage (GTDB taxonomy): Bacteria > Verrucomicrobiota > Verrucomicrobiia > Limisphaerales > Palsa-1400 > JAICXV01. The sequence goes on along the minus strand of JAQGOW010000417.1, from coordinate 1,721 downwards.
ATCAACCGTGCGAAAGCTCTCGCCCCATTTCGGATCGCCTTTGCGTTCACGCGGCACGAAGCCCTTCATCAAATTAATTTTTAGATCATAGAGAAATGGCTTCTCCGGCGACCACAAGCGCGCATTCGGAACCGGCACGCGAAACTCCTTGCCCGCATCACCCGTCGCGCGTCCCACTTCGTGCCCGTGCGAATAGGCAATCGCTTCCACTAAATCTCCACCCTTGGCATCCACCGTCACGCGCAACGCTTGCGCATCGACATCCGGCGTTATCTTGAAATCCGCAATATACGAATGCGGCACTGGCTCAAGCCACACGGTTTGCCAGATGCCCGAGCTCGGGGTGTACCAAATCCCGTTTGGCTTGTTCACTTGCTTACCGCGCGGCTGCCCGCCGGTATCGGACGGATCAAAAACGCTCACCTCGAACTGCTGTTCACGATCTTTCGTCAGCGCATCGGTGATATCGAAAGTAAACGGATCATATCCGCCGCGATGTTCACCCACCCGTTTTCCATTCACCACCACCACCGTTTCCCAATCAACCGCGCCGAAGTGCAACAGCACGCGCTCATTCCTCCACGAATTCGGCAAACGAAACGTGCGATGATAAACGACCACCTGGTTGGTCTCGACGCGCTTCATCACACCGGACAACGCTGATTCAATCGGATACGGCACCAAAATCTTCCCATCAAACGGTCCCTGCACACCGTTCTTCTTTTCCAAAATTGAATAATCCCAAAGCCCGTTGAGGTTCATCCACTCTTTGCGTTCCATTTGCGGCCGAGGATATTCCGGCCACGGATTGTGCGCGTCCACGTCAGCGGACCATTTGGTCATCAGCGGCCCGTTAGCAATATGCCAATGCGATTTCGCCGCAAACGCCAACGTGGTCGTGACAAACAAACAACACAACAACCGCAAGAGTGCTTTCATCGCTCGCGATTTAAATGACAAGCGTTGTTAAGGTCGAGAAGTTTATGTTGCGGACGGATGCGGAGAAGAATGCTCCAAACTCCAAAACTTGATGCTTTCCTTCCCTCTACTAACTCGGCATAACACCCCCAAGGTCGGCACAACAACATGAGCGAAACTCTACGTTATCTCCAATCGGAATCCGCCGAAAAAGGCGTTGAAATCGGGGTGCTTGTCAAATATCTACTGCTCGACGCCGTCAAAGCTGGCGCGAGCGACATCCACATCGAACCCTGGGAAAGCACCCTCGCCGTCCGCATTCGTCTCAACGGCGTGCTTACCGAACTCGTCCATCTTCCGCTCGAGTTGATGGAAAAAATTTCCGGCCGTTTCAAAGTGATGGCCAATCTCATCACCTATCAAACCGGCTTGCCACAAGAAGGTCACGCTCCCGCCGATCCCGAACTGGGCGGTGTCGAACAACGTATTTCCATTTTCCCGACCACCCGCGGCGAAAAAATCGTCGTCCGTATTTTCGACCCGAGCAACCGCAGTTTTGACCTGCCCTCACTCGGATTCGACGACGACATCCTCCAACAATTTTTAAAACTGCTCAACAAACCGAGCGGGTTGATTCTGCTCACCGGTCCAACCGGTTCCGGAAAAACCACCGCCATTTATTCCGCGCTCTATACTTTGGTCCAACGGTCCGGGCCAAGCATCAGCATCGCCACCGTTGAAGACCCTGTCGAATTCAACCTGCCGATGATCGCCCAAGCGCAGGTCAACCTCGCGCAAGAATT
>JAQGOW010000004.1 GCA_028293405.1 Verrucomicrobiales bacterium | reverse complement strand
AGGCGCGAAGGTCCTGAACGTGTCCATCGATCTCGGCGTCAAAGGTCGCGATGCTTCGCCGCGCCCGCCCATCGAAGTTTTTCTGCGCGTGTTGGATGAACCGCTGTTGCGTTTGACCAGTGTCGATCTCGGTGCGTCGGCTGATATCACGAGCCTTGGTGAAGTCTTTGATTTTGCGAAGGACTACCTTGGATTGCTCAAAGCGGCGGTGATTGCGTCGGGAATTGTTCCACCGGGCATCGAAGGCTCCGGCCAAAATCTTTCAGATTTGGTGGCGCAAGTTGTCGGGCAAGGCAGGGGATTGGAGGTCGTCAGCAACGTTAATAATATTCCCAAAGGCTCGCGACTCGCGGTTTCGACCAATCTTTTAGCGGCGCTCATTTCAGTTTGCATGCGTGCCACCAGTCAGGCGCAGTCGCTCGAAGGCGCGTTGCAGGAGCACGAACGCCGGCTCGTTTTGGCACGTGCAATTCTTGGTGAGTGGATCGGTGGATCCGGTGGCGGTTGGCAGGATTCCGGCGGCGTTTGGCCGGGAATGAAATTGATTCAAGGCGCGTTGGCATTGGAAGGTGATCCGGAATTTGGAACCAGCCGCGGTCGCTTGATGCCCACGCATCGCGTGTTCGACGCCACCGAAGCGAGCGCTGAAGTCCGCCAAAAACTTCAGGATAGTTTGATCCTTGTTCACGGCGGAATGGCGCAAAACGTCGGGCCCATTCTGGAAATGGTCACCGAAAAATATTTGCTACGGTCCGAAGCCGAATGGAAAGGCCGTCAGGAAGCGCTCGGTATTCTGGACGAAATTCTCGCCGCACTCTGGTCTAACGACATCCCGAGAATTGGCGCAGCGACGTCGCGCAATTTCCATGGTCCGTTGCAAACAATTATTCCCTGGGCCAGCAATTATTATACGGAAACGCTGATTGATCGCGCCCGCGGTGCGTTCGAAAAAGATTTTTGGGGATTCTGGATGCTGGGTGGAATGTCCGGTGGCGGTATGGGTTTTATTGTCGCTCCGCAAAAGAAAGCCGCCGCACAAGAGCAACTGCAGCAAATCATGTCGCAAACCAAACGCGAATTGGAAAGCGCGTTGCCCTTTGCCATGGACCCTGTCGTTTACGATTTCGCCATCAACGAAAAAGGCACATGGGCTGATTTGCTTTCCGGCGACGATTCGTTATTGCCCGAGAGTTATTATGCGTTGGTCGTTCCGCAATTGCTCAAGCAAGACCTGCGTTCGCTCTCGATGCAACGCCGCGCGGAACTCGACAATTTCGCTGCTGCCACTCGCCACAAGCCAGAGCTCGGGTCGAACGTGCAGAACATCTTCGATCGAGTCGTCCCGCGTCTCTAACAGGAATCAACCGGCGGTCAAACGGTTGCGACGTTGCTCGAGCAAAATGGATTTGACCGCGCTCAACACGAACAAATCCGCGCTGACCTGAAGGATGACCGAATTGGTTTAGCACAAAATCGTCTCGCGCCGAGCACGAAAATCGAAGACGTCCAACCCGACGATGTCATTGACGCAAGCACCTCGACGCAACATATCGACCTTGGAAAAGCTGCAATCGCCAATGGCGAAGTCGCCGTGGTCACCTTGGCCGCCGGTGTCGGCAGCCGTTGGACACAAGGCGCCGGCGTGGTAAAAGCGTTGCATCCATTTTGTAAATTCGGTGGCCAACATCGTACGTTCATTGAAGTTCATCTCGCAAAAAGCCGGCGCGTCGGACGACAACATAAATCCGAAATTCCGCACGTAGTCACGACGAGTTACTTAACGCACGGCGCGATTGAATCCTATCTCGCTCGACACAAAAACTACGGGTACTCCGGCCCGGTAATTCTTTCGTCCGGTCGCGCCATCGGTCTGCGAATGATTCCGATGGAACGCGACCTTCGTTTTCTGTGGGAAGAAATGCCGCAGCAAATGCTCGATCAACAAGCGCAGAAAATGCGCGACAGCTTGCGTGCCGCGCTCATCGGTTGGGCGAAACAAGCAGGGGAAGGCAGCGATTACACCGACAACGTTCCGTCGCAATGTTTGCATCCTGTTGGTCACTGGTATGAAATTTCGAACCTGTTGCGCAACGGAGTCTTTGCGCAATTACTGAAAGAGCGACCGAACCTCAAATATCTACTCCTGCACAATATCGACACGCTCGGCGCCGATGTTGATCCTGCGTTGCTCGGTTTGCACATTGCTCAAGGCGCGTGTCTTTCTTTCGAAATGATCACCCGTCGCATTGAGGATCGCGGGGGTGGTCTGGCGCGCGTGAATGGCAAAGTGCGCGTTCTCGAAGGCCTCGCTTTGCCGCGCGAAGAAGACGAATTTCAGCTCTCGTATTACAACACGCTTACGACGTGGATTGACGTTCACAAATTGCTCTCCGTTTTCGGACTCACCGCTGCTGATTTGGCCGATGGTGAAAAAGTCGCTGCTGCCATAAGGATGTTGGCTGCGCGAATGCCCGCTTATGTTACGCTCAAGGAAGTGAAGAAGCGTTGGGGTCACGGCCAGGAAGATATTTTCCCGGTGGCGCAATTTGAAAAGTTGTGGGGAGACATGAGCGCATTGCCAGAAGTGGATTGCCGATTCGTTGTTGTGCCGCGCCGACGCGGTCAACAGCTCAAGGACCAGGCGCAACTGGACGGTTGGTTGCGCGATGGATCGGCGGCTTACGTCGACTCAGTTTGCGAGTGGAAATAGCACACGCCATCGGGCAATGCAGGGCAGCCCCTGCGGTTCTTCACGGAAAAGCTTTCCATAGTCATCACGGATAGACGAGTTTTTGGCTTGGGATTACTTTCTCGCGGCGCGCGGAGCGGACACGTTCCGCACGGGAGGAACTCAAGCGATGGGGTTGCGCCAGGCCCATCCACGTATTTGATTTGCCAAGGGGCAGTAGACAAAAAGGGAGGCAATGAGCAACCAAGGGCTAGTTTCAGTGATCGTTCCCGCATACAACGCGGAGAACTTCATCAGTGAGACTCTCGATTCCGCGCTGTCGCAGACCTATGAGAACATCGAAGTGATTGTCGTCGACGACGGCTCGCGCGATCTTACCGCAGCCATTGTGAAAAATGCCGCGCGCCGCGATCGCCGCGTTAAACTGATACGCCAACAAAATCTCGGGGTAGCTGCCGCACGAAATCTCGCCATCGAAAAAGCTTCCGGAGACTTCATCGCACCATTAGATGCCGACGACGTCTGGTATCCCGCGAAAGTCGAGAAGCAGGTGCAGTCGCTTGAAGCGGCTGGTCCGAAAGCAGGTGCCTCCTATTGTTGGTGCATTTCCATCAACGAAAAAGGTCAGGTGCTCGGTCTTGGTCCCAAGTGGGACCTGGAAGGTGAAGTCTACCAACCGCTCGTCCTGCGAAACTTTATCGGCAACGCTTCCGTCCCGCTGTTTCGTCGCGACTATCTCCAAAAAATCGGTGGCTACAATGCCGACCTGCGCGCGCAACAAGCGCAAGGTTGCGAAGATTGGGAAATCTGTTTGCGCGTGGCGGAGCTTGGCGAATTTCGTGTCGTGAAGGAATATCTTGCCGCCTACCGTTGCTACAGCCAAAGCATGTCGTACGACCATTCCGCCATGGCGAAATCCTATGCGTTAGTTCTCGAGCATGCGCAAAGGAGCCATCCTGAAATTGCCGCGCGGGTCTATCGCTGGTCCAAAGGAATGTTCTATTTATATTTGGCCACCAAGAGCAACGCCTGTGGCGACCTGCACACTTCTTACAAATGGCTCTGGCGCGCCGTCCGTCAGGATTGGTCGGCGCTGCTTTTGCCCTGGGTCAACTCGCAACTGCTTAAAGGCACGTTGCGTTGGTTCGCGTCACCATTTCTGCGCAGCGCCTGGCAACGCATTGGCTCGTTCCGCACTGACGACGTGCTTGAAATTCCAATCCAGGAAATCCCGCGTGTTTACGAGGAGATTCCGGTTCCAACAACCTTGTGGGACCGCATCCAGGCGCGCCGCTGGGCCCTCATCACCGACTATCGCTCCTATTGCTGCCAGTGAAACGTATCAAAACAATCGACATCGAACTGTCCCGTCCGTTCACACCCGTGCGCGGCTTGGACGGTTATCTCAACGTGCGCGCGTTGTTGCGCTGGCGCGGGCAAGCCGTTGAAACAATCACCATCCCGATCACTAATGGCGAGTGCTCGGCCAAGGATTTTGATTCCGTGCTGCCCCGTTACATCGCCAAAATCATGGCCGTGGTGTTGCGGACGCAGTTGCCGAATCTTGGCAATCAAACGTTAACTCAAATGCTGCGGGATCGGCCACGTCCTGCGGAAAACTCGCGGTTGCCGTCGATTTCAGTAGCCGTTTGCACGCGTGATCGTGCCGACGATTTGCGCGCATGTCTCACTGCGCTGAGTGATCTCGACGAACCGCCTTTGGAAGTGATCGTGGTCGATAACGCACCGCGCACAAGTGCCACGCGCGACTTGGTGGAAGCGCTCCAACGCAGTCCGTTGCGCGGCGGAACGAGGTTTCGCTACATCCTCGAACCTAAGCCCGGTTTGGATTGGGCTCGCAATCGAGCCATTGAAGAAGCCTGCGGCGAAATCGTTGCCTACACCGACGACGACGTTTTGGTCGATCGCGGTTGGACGCGCGCCATCGCAAAAACTTTTGCCGATAATCCTGATGTCATGGCCCTGACGGGTCTTGTGGAACCGTACGAACTTGAAACCGAAGCACAAATTACATTCGAGGAACTGGGCGGGTTCAGCCGCGGTTACA
>JAQGOW010000371.1 GCA_028293405.1 Verrucomicrobiales bacterium | reverse complement strand
GTGCGTCCGTTGTTGCAAGCGATGAGCAAATTGCCGAAGGGCGCGATTGTGGACATCACGCATCTTCTGCCGACGATGCCGACCGCGCGCATTTATACGTACCCATCTCCATCCTACGCTCAGCCCGAGAACTGCCACTGGACGTCGTTCAATTTCTTCCACGATCCGCCTCAAGGCGATTACACCAGCGCAGAGTCGATTCGTACGAAGCTCGCAACAGATTATTACCCGGTGTTCTCCGATCCGCGTTATGGCGACCTGGTTTTTCTGACCAAACCGAACGGCGACATCATTCATTCCGCCGTCTACATTGCCGACAACGTCGTCTACACAAAGAATGGCGGACACTTTTCCGCGCCGTGGTTGCTGATGGAAATGTCGCGCTTGCTCGATTGCTACGCGACCTTTGTGGGACCGGACGAACAGCTTAAGACACTGTACTACCGGAATAAATATTACTAGCAGACTGAAATTCCGCAGCGGCGGCATCGATCATATGCTTGTGTTCGACTTCACGCACGAAGTGATGCATGGCAAGCAGGCGTTCGACCGAAACGCGCAGATATAATCGGCGCGCCAGAAATCCCGAATGCGGCCGCACTTCATCGCGATACTCGGCAATCGCGTCCATCAATTCGTCCTTGCTGCGCGTATCGGCAACGAGGGTCATGAACGCGTCCGCTGCCAACACCGGTGGCCCGCCTACAAACCGCAAAAATCCCCAAATAGCCCGGGCATGCGCATAGAGACAATGGTTGAGCGCGTCTCTGGAAAAATCTTGTGGATTGGTCCCGAAACACTCCGCAAATGCATCTCTAAACGGTAACGCCATTCGGCTATAGGCCTACGCCCTTTCGCAAAGTGTGTCAACTGTTTACGTCGACAGTTGGTTGCTCACGCCAGCCCTCGCTCGCTGAGCCGCGCGAGCGTCCATTCGTATTCCGAAACCAATTGATCCACCACATCCCGACTCTTCAGTTCCGGCGGCATCACTTCCCAAGTGTAAGTCTCCATTTCAAGATGGGAACAGAGTGCCGGATTTTTTTGGACAATATCGAGAATCCCCACCAAATGATCCGCCGTGCTCTCCAGCAAACCGGTTGGTTGCCAATGCAGCGGAACGTGAAAATGCACCCGCCACTCCTCGGTTGTGGGCGTGTTGAGCGCATCCGGCAAATCGCGATATCGCATCAGTTTTCCATCGTGTCCGCGGGCAACGACTTGATGCAGGTAAGTGCTTTCCGAGAACGCCGACAACGCTTCACGAGCGGGCGGCGAATCTTTAATTTTCAGCGCCGAACTGAGATGCAGTTTGCTGATGCGAATGTTGTGCTTCTGCAGTTCAGCAATCGCATCGACTGGTTCTTCGAATTCTACGGCAATGTGGCAAGTGTCGTAATTCACGCCCAGATGTTCGTCAATGCGATGGTCGTGATTGTGCTCGGCGCGCAGCCGTTCGAAAAACATTGCCGTTTCGTGCGTCGTTTCGAACAGACAAAGCGGTTCAGGCTCCAGCGCCAGGTGCAAGCGACGTCCACTCAGCGCGCTGACACGAGCGGCATGTTCGATCGAGTGGAAAATATTTTTGCGAATAACACGAAGCTGTTCGGCGTTCTTTACAAACTCCTTGAACGACCCTGGCACCGTGCTGACTGAGCCTTCGATATCCGACGGCACAAGTTGTGCAAGGATGTCGAACAGCAGGTTGGTAAAATCAACACGACCGATTGAGGTCCAGTCCGGTAAGTAAACTTGTTCTTTAACCCGCTCTCCATGGAACTTGCCGAACGGAAATCCGTTGATCGTAAAAACGTAGCAACCGTTTTTATCAAGCCAGTGCTTGAATTCAGTGAGCACGTTCTGTCGCGTCAGATCAAACGCCGCTTGCGCGCTCAAACGAAGACCAATGGCATAAGGCTTCGTCGGAGAAACGCGTTGCTTAACGGCCAACGTATATTTCTCCAGCGCCGCAAACGTTTCCTCCCACGTCTCGCCACGATGCACATTGGTGCAGTAGGCTAGATGCAGGTTGTGTTTGAGTTGCATGTGCTAACCCAGTTTGAAGCGCGGACTCTGCGACAAGAATTTTAGCGGGTTCTGATAAATCATCTTATCGATGAACTCAGCGGAATGTCCCCGTTTTTTCATCTCGAGTGCCGTGCGAGGTACCGCCAGTGGAACGCTCACGCCCCAATCGCATGCGCTGTTCATCCACAACCGCTCACCGCCATAAATGTCGATCATGTCGATCGCGCGCGCCGATGTGCACTTGGAGTCTGGATACAAAGTCATTCCTGCCCAAAAACCTGAATCGAGCACGAGCTTGATCGTGTGTTCTTCGACGTGATCAATAATGACGCGCTCGGGCTTGATGCGTTTATCGCTCTTCAACGCATCAACGATCAAACGTGTGCCTTTCAATTTATCCTCGAGATGTGGTGTATGAATGAGGATGAGTTGATCGTGCTTCGCCGCGAGGTCCACGTGCTTTTCAAAAATGCGCAGTTCATTGCGACTATTTTTGTTCAGTCCAATTTCACCGATTCCCAGAACGGTTGGCTTGTCCAAGAACTTCGGAATGATGTTGATGACTTCCTCGGCCAGCTTCGTGTCTTCCGATTCCTTGGGATTAATGCAAAGCCAGGTGTAGTGAGGTATGCCGAACTTCGCCGCGCGCGCCGGTTCGTGTTCGGTGAGCTGACAAAAATAATCGTAAAAACCGTCAACCGAACTGCGATCAAAACCAGCCCAAAACGCCGGTTCGCAAACGGCTTGGCAACCCGCCATCGCCATTGCCGTGTAATCGTCCGTCGTCCGACTGACCATGTGCCCGTGTGGTTCAATGTAACGCATGGCTATTTTCTCCACGCGCCGGTCGCGCCTTTAACTGTTGCTTTAGCGAGAGGTTCAGTCGTCGGATCACTCAAACTCAGCAATACCTTTTCCGCGCGGTTGGGTCCTTCGCCTTGCAACTCGTGGAGAGCCTTGATGAAAGCGCGCAGTCGAAAGTCAGGCTCACCGGGGGCGCGATCGAGGCGGTCGAGGAATGCCGCGATGTCGATGAGCTTCGCGCGCGCTTCCATGAAGTAAACATCCAGGACTTGTTGCCGAGTCATAAGTCAGTATTCAGTTTTCAGTATCCAGTATTCAGTAATCGGTGTTCGACTGGATTGAATACTGAACACTGAATACTTCTTCAACCCGCTACGCCTGCACTTCTGCGAGCACTTCCGGTTCAACCCACTTGCCATGTTCGCGAATCAGATCAACGAGACGATCCACCGCTTCGGCTTCGGGAATATTGAACTTCACCGGAGTCTTCCCGACGTAAAGATTGATCTTGTTGGGCGCGCCACCGACGTATCCGAAATCCGCATCGGCCATTTCACCGGGACCATTCACGATGCAACCCATGATGGCGATCTTCACGCCTTTCAAATGTTGCGTGCGCTCTTTGATGCGCGCCGTGACGGTCTGCAAATTGAACAACGTGCGTCCGCACGAAGGGCAGGCGACATAGTCCGTCTTGAAACTGCGACAACCGGCCGCTTGCAAAATATTAAACGCGAGCCGCAGACTCTGTCCGCCACCCGATTCACCACGAACCAGAATCGCGTCACCAATACCATCCGCGAGCAATGCGCCGATAACGACCGACGCGCGCAGCAGGGCAATCTTCGGCTCCAGCGGAACCGGTTCGAAATTGATACAGTCCTTCAGCAGGATCGGGTTGTTACGACCCATGCGCCGCAATTTTGCCGTGAGCATTCGGAACGCGGTGATAGGCGGCAGTTGCACGCCGTCTTTGACCGTGACCAATTGCGTGTCGCAATTGATTTCAAAATCCTGCGTCGGATCGATTTCGTGAATGTTCAGGTCTTCGTAAATCGCTTCCGGACGAACGTCGTCTTTCGGACGAATCTTCGGCGCAACCTTATCCCACGTCGCGCGAGTCACAACCACACGTTGCGTTTGTTCGCCGCCGCATTTCACATTTTCGGCTAACTCAATTTCCGGTGTGGCGCGACGCGTAAAAGTAAACGGATCAAACGGCCATTCTTTAACCGGCAGATTTGTGTTATCCGCTTTTTTCGTGAGCAACGGAATCTGCGCGAGCAGGTCCGTGCACACCGCAATTTCGTTCGGAGAATCTTCGGTCAGCGAAACACGAATTGTGTCGCCCAAGCCATCGCAGAGCAGGGAACCGATACCGATTGCACTCTTGATTCGACCATCCTCGCCTTCGCCCGCTTCAGTGACGCCGAGGTGAATCGGATAATTCCAATCCGGCCCAAGTTCATCCAGTCGCGCGACCAACAGGCGATAACATTCGATCATCACCTTCGGGTTCGACGACTTCATCGAAAACTTAAAATTGTGGTAATCGTTCTTGCGCGCAATCCGTGCAAATTCCAAGGCGCTCTCCACCATACCCAGCGGCGTATCGCCGTAACGATTCATGATACGATCGCTCAACGAACCGTGGTTCGTGCCGATGCGCATCGCGCGACCGAGCTGTTTGCAAAGCAAAACGAGCGGTGTGAACTGCTCCTCGATCCGCTCCAGTTCCGCGTCGTATTGGTTATCGTTATATTCGCGGACGGCAAATTTCTTTTTGTCTGCGTAATTACCGGGATTGATACGAACGACTTCAACCCACTTCGCCGCTTCCATCGCGGCGTCCGGTTTAAAATGAATGTCAGCAACGATCGGCACCCTGCAACCGCGTGCGTGCAATTCGGCGACAATGTTTTGCAGGTTCGCCGCGTCCTTTACTGTAGGAGCCGTGATGCGCACGATCTGGCAACCCACCGCGACCAATTCCAGCGTTTGCTTCACGCACATCGCTGTGTCCATCGTGTCGCAAGTGAGCATCGACTGCTTCACGACCGGATGATCGCCGCCCATGATCACGCCGCCGTTTTTTGGATCACCAACAACGACTTCGCGAGTTTTGCGACGACTATAAAGATAAGGCGAGCGGCAGTATTGCATTGCGTGTCTTATTGCGCGGGTGCGGCTTTCGGCTGCTGTTGTGGCGTCGGTTCAGGTTGCGCCTGTTGTTCGATCTTGGCGCCATGATTGAACATCGCGCGGAAAATCGAAAAGCGTTTTGTCACGTCGTTGAACGAGACGAACAGCATGAACGAAATCAGCAACACCGCAAACGCCGTCGTGGTGTATTCGACAACGCGCACGCTCAATGGCCGACGACGAATTTTCTCAAGGATCGCCATCAAAATATGTCCGCCGTCGAGAACCGGAATCGGCAACATATTCAGCATCGCCAGATTGATGTTCAGCAACACCAGGAAGCTCAGCGCCAAACGGAAGTCCGTGTTCACCTGGGCTGCCAGCATCGCGAGAATTCCAGGAGGACCGCTCAAATCTTTCACACCGACACCCGTTTGCTTCGAGTGGAACAGCGCGTTGAACGTATCGATCGTGCGGAACCAAACCGTGCTGACTTGTTCGATCGTCGAAGGACCGGGTTTCTTCACGACGTAAATAAACTTCAGCGTCATCGCGACG
>JAQGOW010000344.1 GCA_028293405.1 Verrucomicrobiales bacterium | reverse complement strand
CTATCTGAACGGCATCCCGGCCGCGATTGTGCCCAATGGTGGTTCTTCGCCACCTCAACAGGTCACCCTCGGCACGTCTGGCTTCAACGGTTATCCCGCCGACTGCGATTGCGCCGAGATTCTCATCTACGATCGATTTCTCTCTGACGAGGAGGCCGCCGGTGTCCGCGCCTACTTCCAGCAACAGTACAACTATCTGAAACAATGACCGCCCGCATATCTGCCATTTGCGATTTGCCATTTGCGATTCCGAAAACTGAATACTGAAAACTGAACACTATGTCTTTATTACTAATCAAAGAAGACGGAACCGGCTTGCCGAACGCGAACGCATACGCCAACGCCGCCGACGGCGATGCTTACCACGACGGCCACTTGTATGCGACGAGTTGGACAAGCGCATCGCTCGCAAACAAGGAAAAGGCCCTCGTCTTTGCGACCCGTGTCATTGACTCGCAATACCGGTTTCACGGATTTCGCACCACGACAACGCAAGCCCTGCAATGGCCGCGAACGAGTTGTCCCGATCAGGATTCTGCTCCTGACTCAACCGGCGTCGCCTACTTCGCTTCGAATCATCTTCCGTCTTCTCTAACCAACGCCACCTGCGAAATGGCCCGCGCATTGTTGGCCACAGATCGAACCGGCGCACCTCCCGGCGAAGGCCTCGATGCCACGCAAACCTCCGCGTCGAGCTCCAGCAAAGACGGCACGACATCCAGCAGCGTGAGTAACAGCTCCATGACGCGCTACAGCAAGGTCGATACGCGCCCAACCATTTCTCAAGCCGCCCAGGCCTTCCTTTCGATGCTCGGTAACTTAAGAGGGCAGGGCAGCGGCCCAGTCCCTCTGCTCAGAGTCTGAAGCGAACTCCTAACTTCTATCTCCTAACTCCTCCTCCAATGACCAACATGAACACATCCGAATTTATAAAAGCCGTCGATCACGCCGCGTTAATGAACGACCGCTGGCTTTTCCTCGCCGCATTCTGCCTCCTGCTCCTTGTTTGCGGCCTCGTCATCTACTGGCTGGTGCGCCAATTGCAATCGATAATCACCGACCACAAAGATCTGCGCCGCGAACACCACACTGCGCTCGAGCAAATCATCAACACCCAAAACGGAACAACGCTTAAGCTGGCCGTCTGTCTGGATCGCAACACCGCCGCAATGCAGGAGTGCGCCTTCGAACTCCGCCGCTTCCAGGAAAGGGACTGAGTCCACATTGCTTCCCATTTCTACACTCTCTCTTCCGTTGGAGGAGAGAGCCAGAGAGAGGAGTCCCCAAATCACAACCCTCAACTTTGAAATCTGAAATTTGAAATCTGAAATTCGACATCCACTCACCACTGAACACTGAACACTGAAAACTATGAAACTATTTTTGATCATCCCCTTAGCCGCAACGCTAGTTGCTTGCACCTCACCCAAACCCCTCAAACCCGGCGTCGCCCGCATTCAATCGAATATTGGGACAAACGGCATGCACGAATTCGTCGCCGATCTGAAACAACCCGAAAACCCCGCACAAAGCGCGAGCCAGAATTACGAGCGCATCACCGAAACCGAATTACCGATCCCTGCCCAAAGCAAACTCCAAGAGTTCGTCATCACCCCAGCCACTCAACCTGGCACCGCGCCGGTGACACAGCAAAAGACTGTCATCCTCTCAGCTCCGACCCTGCAAAAAACGCGCGTGATAGAAAAAGCGGGAACAACAATCGGCGCAGCCCAAAAAGATACCGCCCGAGAATTCGGCGCAAAACTCGCCAGCCTGAAAGGCGTCGTCTGGGTCGGCGTCGGCCTATTCATTTTTGGCCTCGCCACATTATTCTACCCACCCTTACGCGCCCTCATCGGCAGCGTCACCACCAGCATCGCCATGATCGCCGGCGGCATCGCCCTAATGATCCTGCCTTCATTAGTCGTCGGCAACGAACTCCTGATCCTGGGCGCCGTAGCATTGGCTGTTGGTGGTTGGTTCTTCGCTCATCGTCATGGAGAGTTACGCGGTGTCGTGAATGCTCAAAGGTAGGGCGTGTTGCGCTGCGGACCTTCCGCCTCCGCGCGCGCCGTCAAATCCTCAAATCTCCAATTCAAATTCCCGTCCGTGCTCGTCGGTGTCAGTCCGTGTGCGTCCGTCCCAGTCCGTATCAGATGTGCCGGACGCAAACTGAAACCTAGCCCAGTCGCTCACCGCCGAACAAGAATCCCAAATAGAACCAAGGGACGACTGAAAACCGATTCCATACAATAACATTCTGTCTTGTTCACGGCCAAGAACGTGCCAACACTTGCTCTGTCAACTATTCATAATTATGCCACTGGAACTGAAATCGATACATATTGGAATTCCTGATCATAAGCCATTCGACCGCTCTGATTGGTTTGAAGCGTTCGTTGCGAATTTTGTGAAACCAATAGTAGAATCCGGCTTGGTTGATTCTTATTGGTTCACCAGATATCAGGACCCAAAAAAGAACGCACGTTTGCGAATCAAGACTCAAAACGCCAGTGCCGTTGCCGCAAAAGTTGCAAATCTTGTCCTGACGTATCAACTGACCGACCGAGCCGACGAAACAAATTACGACGGAGCCGAATTTCGTGGTCCGCAGTTCGTAGGAGTGAACACTCGTCAGATCAACCCCACTTCTCGTCAGGAACTCATTTGGGGATTCCTCTCCGCCAGCGCCGGGCTCTATCTAGATACATTCTCTCATTCTGATCAAGACGGATACTGGTATCGTGAGCAGAATCACGATCGCGGCAACAACATCGATGGGGAGACAATGGAATCGCCACATCACCTCTTTTGCAACATGACAGATGTTCGTCCAAGAGTGGACCTTTTGGAGACCATAAATCAGCAGGGATTCATGGTTCCAATTTTAATCGCCAGCCATTCCCGGCGATGGCAAGGCATTTCTGATGAAGTAGTAAGAGTTTCACAAAGAGTTAATTTCTAACTCCGAAAGTCCACTATCGCTGCCATAAACAGAGGCGAGTATCCGTGATCAATCCCTACAATATAAGCCAGCCATTGATTGTCCGGAAGCTACTTCAAGATGCACCCAATATCGAAACGGACTTTGAGCAATTCAAACAACAGTATCGACAGCTTTTAGAGATTGACCATGCCTCCAAAGCCGTTGTGTTACAAAGTCACCTCGTTGTCGAGTATTACATGACGCAGTATTTGCATGCGGCCAATCCTGCCTCGCCGAAAATAGGAACCGCGAAGCTGACTTTTGCGCAGAAGCTCGAACTTGTAGATCATCCTCAAGCCAATTTTCAATTCCTATTAGATGGCGTCCGCGCACTAAACACGATTCGCAACAAGATTGCGCACCGCCTCGATTTTGTTCTTTCGGCTCAAGATCTTGCACCGATTGTCGCGGCAGTCGAAATCTGGCATACCGCTGCAAAGAAACCAATTCCACAAGGACTGGATGCCCTAACTATTTTCTCTGAAGTGGTTTGCGCATTTTTTCATGGAGATACACAAGGCATCAAGCGTCACGGCAACGGAACGGGTTTGCCAGGACTGCTCAACTGGTGGAAAGATGACAAGTGAGATTTCGGGGGCCGACGGAGTATCTAGAACACCATTATGAAGGTCGAATCTACTAAATTTTGCTTCACGGATGTGCAAAGGTATATGCATCAGCCCGGCGAAATCACCTCACACGCCAAACCATCGGAAAAAGGGGGCATTCGTGCTGTAACTGTTAATTGTAAAACATGTAGTAAGAAATGGCGTGCAAACGATGGGGATGAAACGCTTCTCGCAATGCTCGGGGCAATTAACGTTCAGTGCCCGTCGTGCGATGCTGAGGAACGAGTGTCCGTTTCTCAATTCGATTAGACCGATTCTAATTCTGCTGATCTCAACTGCGCGTTTTTTTCACCCGGGTGTGATACTTTCTGTTTGGGTCGCAGTAGTCATCGCCGAGCAACTCGCCCAAAGAGTCGCGCAACGATTGTGCACTTTTGTCGG
>JAQGOW010000435.1 GCA_028293405.1 Verrucomicrobiales bacterium | reverse complement strand
ATCAACCGCATCGCCGCGTGGATCATCGGCACACGCTGCATGATCAAAGCGTTGTTGATCGCGCTCGTCGAACCGACCGCCAAACTCCGCGCCTTGGAAACAGCCGGTGACCACACCAGTCGCCTCGCGTTGTTGGAACAATGCAAAACCCTACCGTTTGGTGCCGTCTACGATTACTACTGTGCCAAAGCGAATGTGCCGACCGGTGCCGCGTGGTTGAACGAAGTGAAGGCGTACGAAAAAAGCGTCTTGAGCAAACGCGCTTAGAAAAATGTGAGCGCGCCACTCCTTCAACTCAACACGATTACAAAGTCGTTCGACGCAGTCCGCGCGTTGAAAGGAGTCTCGTTCACACTGAACCCCGGCGAAGTTCACGCGCTGCTTGGCGAAAATGGCGCCGGAAAATCGACACTGATAAAAGTCATCACCGGCGCGCATCAGCCGAATTCCGGCACGATCGAAATCAACGGCCAACTGGTCGAGAAGTTGACGCCTGCGTCCGCGCACAAACTCGGCATTGCCGCAATTTATCAACAGCCCGCGTTGTTCCCGGATTTGTCCGCCGCCGAAAATATCGCGCTCGGTCTCGAACCGACATCAGGTTTGCGTCGCATCAATTGGGCTCAACGCCGCGCTCAAGCTCGCGATTTACTCAAACGCGTCGGAGCCGACATAGATCCAGAAACGGAAGTTCGCAACCTGTCGATGCCGCAACAGCAACTCGTCGAAATCGCGCGCTCCCTCGGAAAAGGCGCACGGATACTGATCATGGACGAGCCGACGGCCTCGTTGACGCAAAAAGAAGTCGAGCTGCTTTTCGGTGTCATTTGTGACCTGCGCCGACAGGGCGTTGGGATAATTTACATTTCCCATCGCCTCGAAGAAATCTTTGCGGTTGCTGATCGAGTGACCGTATTGCGCGACGGAGAAAGTGTGGCCACACATGCAATCGGTGTAATCGACAAACCGAAGTTGATCCGCCTGATGGTCGGCCGCGAAGTCGCCGCAATCTATCCGCCAGCGCAAACCGCTCCCGGTCAGGTCGTGCTGTCACTTTCAAAAGTCGGTTGCACAAAGTCTCAGGTTCATGACGTCACGTTTGATGTGCGTGCTGGCGAAGTCTTCGGACTGGCTGGCTTGGTCGGAGCAGGGCGAACCGAACTCGCACGAATGCTGTTCGGCATCACCCCAACCGATAGCGGCACAATTCGGTTGAACGGCGAAACGATTCAAATCCATTCGCCACAACAAGCGATCGATCACGGAATCGGTTATGTACCAGAAGATCGCCGACGGCACGGAGTCATTTTGGAAATGTCCGTCGCTGCAAATGCGACGATGAGCGTTCACCGCAGGATTTTCCCGGGCGCATGGTTGCGTTTTGGTGCTGAGCAGGAACTCGCTAAAAAATACATTCACGACCTGTCGATCAAAACCTACTCGCCGGATTCGAACGTGAATACGTTGTCTGGCGGCAACCAGCAGAAGGTTGCGCTCGCTCGTTGGCTTGCGACGGGCCCGAAAGTTTTGATTCTCGATGAGCCTACGCAGGGTGTGGATGTCGGTGCGAAAGCTGAAATCCACAAACTAATCCGCAACCTCGCCGCGCAAGGTTTGGCAGTCATAATGATTTCATCGGATCTGCCTGAAATCATGGGCATGAGCGACCGTATCGGAGTGATGCTTGGCGGTACAATCACCGCAATTCTCGACGGCAAGTCCGCTGATGCTGACGCAGTAATGGCCGCAGCGCTTGGCCAAACGCAGAGAGCAGGGGAGATGAGCGCACAGTGAAATACTTCCGCGAAATCTCCGTCGCGTTAGCGTTACTTGCTTTGCTTGTTGCGCTCGCAATTGTTGCGCCGGCCTTTTTTCAGCCGCAGCCGCTTCTTTCGCTCGCAACGCGCGAAGCGCCGACGCTCATCGTCGCGTGTGGAATGGCGTTGGTTATCATCTGTCGCCAAATTGATATTTCGGTCGCATCCCAATTCGCGATCTGCAGCGTTTGCGCCGGCCTGCTCGCCGCGATGAAACTTCCGCTCGTGGTTGTTTTGCCAGCGTCGATTTGTATTGGCGCAATTTTGGGGTCCATCAATGGAGCCTTGATCGCCGGGTTGGGACTGCCATCGATTGTGGTCACGCTGGCAACGATGGTGACCTGGCGCGAGGCGTTGCGTTGGCAGCGGCAAGGTGAATTTGTGAACCTTCCGGACAACGTTCAATGGTTCGGCCTCAGCCAATTCGCGGGCCAATGGACAGTCATTGCGGTTGCAGTCGTGTTGTTGATTCTGCTCGCGATCGCGATGAAACGAATCGCGGCGGGACGATTTGTCTACGCCGTCGGATCCGATGCCGAAGCGGCGCGCCTTGCCGGTATTCCACCGCAACGTGTGACGTTTCTGACATTCGCATTTATGGGCGCGTTGGTTGGTTTGGCGGCGATGATGAATGTCGTTCAATCGCCGCAAGTTGATCCGAAATCCGGTACTGGGATTGAACTGAAAACCATTGCCGCAGTTGTAGTCGGAGGCGTGGCGATTTCCGGTGGACGCGGGAATTTGTGGGGTGCATTTGCTGGACTGCTATTGCTCGCGTGCGTTAGTCCCGCGCTGACGCATTTGCATGTCGACTCTTACTGGGAAAAGGCGATTCAAGGGATGATCATTCTGCTCGCCGTTGTCGCCGACGGAATCCGCAGCAAGCGAGGGAACGCATGAAGAACTTTGTCCGTTCGAACCTCGCGAAGCACGAAGCGATTCTGTTGGTCGTTGTTATTGCGGAATGGTTTTACTTCAATTCCGTCGGCGCGCATTTCGGGTCACTCGACAATACGTTCGATATCGTGCGTCATTCGGTCGAGATCGGGCTGCTGGCGCTTGTGATGACGCCGATTATTTTAACCGGCGGTATCGATTTGTCGGTCGGCTCGCTGCTTGGGTTGTGTGCGATTTTGTTTGGAAAACTTTGGCGCGATGCGGGATTGTCGCCGGCGACGGCTGGAATCTGCACGGTGGGAATCGGGGCAGTTGCTGGTGGATTGAACGCGACGTTAATCACATGGTTGCGTTTGCCGCCATTGATCGTGACGCTCGGAACGTATTCGCTTTTCCGCGGCCTCGCGGAAGCGATCACACGTGGTGTCGATACGTTCACAGGATTTCCCGCATCGTTCCTTTTCCTTGGCCAGGAACGGTTCCTCGGCATGCCTGCGCAGGCTCCGATCTTCGTCTGCGTCGCAATTGTGGTTTGGCTGCTGGTTCATCGCACGACGTTTGGCCGCTCGTTTCGTGCGATCGGTTTCTCGCCTGACGGTGCGCGGTATGCTGGATTGCCTGTGGATCGTCGCATCGCGATGGTTTATGTGCTCGCGGGCATTGTTAGCGCGCTTGCTGCAATTATATATACGGCGCGACTCGGGCAGGCCAAAGCCGACGCCGGCACGGGTTACGAACTTTACGCAATCACCGCGGTTGTTCTCGGTGGGACGAGTATTTTTGGCGGCATCGGCACGGTGCATGGAACTTTGTTGGGCGTCGCTGCCATTGCAGTTTTGAGCAATGGGTTGGTGCATGCACGGCAGCCGCGAGAAGTCGCGGGGATGCTGACGGGGTTGCTGTTGATTCTGGCGTTATCGAGTTCGGTGATTCCAAAAATATTTGCAAGGCTGCGTGCACGACGGCAGACTCGCAGACATGACAAAGCTCCAAATTCCAAGATCCAAGCTCCAGAGAAGCTCCAAAGTTCAAACACCGACTGATGCTGTTTTGCGATTTGGAAACACGTGCTTCGCTGCTGCGTTGACGTTGGTGTTTAGCGTTTCTGTTTTAACTTCCGGTTGTAGCAAGTCGTCGGATTCAACTGCAACGACTGGCACCGCGAAGGGCAAAAAAGTTACGATCGCGCTGATGCCGAAGAGCAAAGGGAATGCTTATTTTATTTCCTGCAAAAATGGCGCTGATAAAGCGGCAAAGGAGCTCGGGGTTGATCTCGTGTTTGATGGGCCGACTGATCCCGATCCGGCTAAACAAAATGAGATCATCGAGAACTGGATTACTCTCGGTGTCGATGGCATTGCCGCGGCGTGCGAAAATAAGGAAGGCATTTCCACGGCGCTGCGCAAAGCGAAACAGAAGGGGATTAAAGTTGTTACTTACGATGCCGATTCACTTGCTGATGCCCGCGATTTTTTTGTGAACCAGGCAACACCTGAAGGGATCGGTTTCACGCTCATGGACGAAGCGGCACGGCTTTCTAACAGCGAAGGCGAATTCGCGATTATCACGGCAAGCCTCACTGCTGCGAATATGATCGAGTGGCAGAAATACATCGAACAGCGCCGCGTTGAAAAATATCCGAACATGAAAATGGTCGCGTTGCGTCCTTGTGACGATTTGAAGGACAAGGCGCAAAGCGAAGCGACGTCGCTGATGAGCGCGAATCCGAATCTCAAACTGATCATGGCGATTTGTTCACCAGCGGTTCCCGGTGCTGCCGAAGCGGTGAAGCAGGCGGGCAAGGTCGGGCAGGTGAAGGTGATCGGGCTTGGACTGCCATCGGAAAATCGTCGTTACGTCAAAGAAGGTGTTACCGATAGCGTCATTCTTTGGAAAACTGAAGACCTCGGAAACCTGACAATTCGAGCGACCAAAGCACTTGTTGATGGTGATCTTAAGCCTGGCGCCACGAGTTTTAATGCAGGGGATCTCGGTGCAATTGAGATAAAAGGTGATAACATTCTTCTCGGTAAACCGTTCATATTCAACAAAGAGAACATTGATCAGTTTAATTTTTGAGGAAAAGACTTGAAAATGTGGTCGCGCGTGACTACATTGAGAAGTATGAAAGAAGAGAGCGGAGTTAAATACGGAGAATCGACGCCTGCGGCGCTGGAATTGCGCGACGTCGCGACCATGCCCAATGTTGGGTTGGTGATACCGCTCCGGGCCGCGAAGGCTAAACTTTCGGCTTTGCTGGAGCTGGTGGCATCGGGTCAGAGAATCACCATCACCAGTGGGGGTGTTCCGAAAGTCGTGCTGTCACCCGCGAGAGAAGATGCGGGGCGCAAGGCGTTCACGGGAATGGGGGAGTTTCTGGTGTCGCAACAGGTGCACGGTGGGCCGTCTGCTGAGGAACTCGTCCGCGAAGATCGCGATGGTCGCGGTTGGTAAACATGTATCTCGATACCGCGATCATCGTGAAACTCCTTGTCCGTGAACCGGACAGTGATTGGTTTAATAACGCCCTCCTCGGCCACCATTTCGAAACTTCGGAATTGGCGCTGGCCGAGGTGCGTTCTGCACTTCTCGCAAAGGAACGGAGTCGGGCGATTTCTCAGGTCGAGCGCGTTCGTGCTGGTGGAAAATTTCTCGACATGGTTGAGGACGATATCATTCGGATTTTGCCGTTGAACGGGCAAACTGTCGAACGCGCGATTGCAATTCAACAGGCGTGTCATCCGCGCATTCCCTTGCGAACGCTGGACGCGCTACACATCGCGTCCTGTGATTTGCACCGGAGTTCCACGCTTGCGACAACTGACGCACGGATGCGCGATGCCGGCCAACACCTGGCCATCGCGCTTTTTCCGGTCAGGCTCGAAGATGTCGAATCAATCGGTAGTCGATGATTATTTCGAGGAAGTCTTCATCTCCTTCGACGAACTCACCCAAAACGGACTGCTCCAAGCGATTTCATCATCGCCTTGAATGACGCGCACATAATAGTACGCGCTTTTGCCGATTTCCGGCAGGGGGGGTGTCCAGGTTATACGCGCTTCGTTTTTGTTGATCGGTTTTCGCACGCTGCCTTCCGAGTAAACAATTTTGCGGTCGCTGAAGATTTCAATTTGGCGAATCGGCGCGGTGCCGCGTGCGAAAACTGAAATCTCCGCCGGTTTATCCAGCGAAAATTCTTCGCCCATGAAATGGTCGCCCATTCGGCAATCGAGCACGAGACCGTAGGTGGTCGACGCGTAGCAGCGACGGTCTTGCAAGCCTTGGAAAGCCGCCTTACGTGAATTCTCTGTGCCATAAACGACGGCGTAAGCGGTGCCCCAACCGTGATCGCTCGAGCAGATAAATCCCATGCGATAATCTTTGGCCAAACCGTCCTGCACGTAACAGTTCTTCGCGGTCGCATTCACGTGCTGACGCGGGCAGCCGTCGTATTCATACGAGCCGCGGCAGGCCTGGAACATTTCAATCAAGCGTTCGTATTTGTCGTTGTGAACATCAAAGCGCGTGCCCATGCCTGGATCAGCGCTCGTGTGTGGAATCGTCAAAGCGGGCCGTCCGATTTTGTCGAGCGTGGACCAAAGCTCCTCGATGGTGTGTGTGCCTTCGAGCGAATGCCGCAAAATCGCCGCGGGCTTTTCCGCCCAAATCACGTTGTGATGTCCCACCGGCCAACCAGCGGTCCATTCGTAGCCATACAACACCGAGAAAAATCCGGGCACGTTGTAGAGGTCGGCGAGCTTCTGAATGCGCCACCAATTGAAATCCGTTGTGTGCTCGGCGTGATCGCTCATGCACAGGAAATCGTATTGGCAGACGTCGTGCGCGTACTTGTAGTGATCGTCGGGTGACGGCTCGTTGCCCGTGCTGCAGCGAGAAATGTTGGAGTGCTTGTGCAAATCACCCCAGAGCAGCGTGTATTTCTGGCCGTGAATCTCTGTTTGATAATGCGCGGCATCGCGCGACACGCGCGGATAAGTCGTTGCATCAATAATCTTGCGCGGAATTAAACTCTTCGCCGCTGTGCCGCCGATGGCGCTGCTGGTCAAGTGCGCGGAATAAATGTCGCCGTTATAACCGTAAACGCGGCCGAAATCGCCGTGATGATCTTCGGGTTCGACCTCGGTATCTTTGTATGCGT
This sequence comes from Verrucomicrobiales bacterium, assembly GCA_028293405.1. Lineage (GTDB taxonomy): Bacteria > Verrucomicrobiota > Verrucomicrobiia > Limisphaerales > Palsa-1400 > JAICXV01. The sequence goes on along the minus strand of JAQGOW010000435.1, from coordinate 1,375 downwards.
CGGGGTTGCGCGCGAAGAAAGGCGCGGACAAGCGACGCCGATGCTCCATTTCATACGAAATCTGCACGCCGCCAGAGGTTGGCACCATCGCGACTTCTTCCAGGTTGCCATCGCTCGAGGGCATCATTTCCGGCGCACTCCATTTGCCATCGCGAAATGACTGCACGAAAACATCCCACCAATACGGGCCGCGAACTTTGTCAGCCTTCTTGTTCTTTTTGCCACCGGCTTTGCCCTTCTTACCGTTGGCTTTGGGATTCGGTTGTTCTTCGGTGCCCGACGGTTGTTTCGGTTTGCTTAACGCGCGGTAGGCGACCCAAACCGTGCCACTCCCATCGACTGAGATTCTCGGCACCGCAGTATGAGCTAATTTATAGTCGTCCGGCGGCTGCAACGATTTCGGCGTGTTCGGCAGAGTCAGAAACTTGCCGTCGTCCAACACAGCCATGCGCACGCGCGCGACCAATGGCTTTTGATTGGGATTTTCCGGATCGTTCAATTGCTCAGTCGGGCGCTTCTTCAGGTTTGCGCCTGTGATCGTCATACTGCCGGATTCGCCGTGACGCGGCACCTTTACCGAATCCCAAACCAGCCAGACGCGACCGTCGTTGTCGGCGGCCATTGAGACGTGCAAATCGTATTCGCCGCGTGCGCCTAGACGGATTTCCTTGGCGTCGGGAACATCAGCGCGTTTTACAAAAACATCGTAGTCACCATCGCGAAAACTCGTCCATGCGAACCAAAGTTGATTGTGGGAATCGTAAACCACTGCCGGATCCCAATCGTCATATTGATCGTGCGTGAGGTTGACGGCATCGCTCCAGTTACCCTCGCTAAGTGTCTTCGTGATAATGTCGTATTCGCCTTCGCGGAACTCCTGCCAGACGACGGCGAGTTTACCGTCCTTCGCAACGGCGACTTCCTGGTTTTGGGCTGCATACTTCGCGTCTGAGATTGCGACCGGGTCGGACCACGTGCCGGCTTTGCGTTCCGAGAACATGATGCGCGCGAGCTTGTCACCGCTTTCCGTCCAAAGCGCACAAACGGAATCGCCGAACTTCGCGAGGGTAGGGCGTACGATTTGCGTGCGCGTCTTGTTCACCTGTTCGGGCGCGGACCATTTGCCGTCTTTTTTCGAGACAACCATGACGGCGTCGCCGTCAGGCTGATGATAGCCTACGTAACCGGTCCAAACCGTGCCGTCCGTCGCTTCGCACATCGTGGGTTGCGTGTCGTAGGTCGTCTTGGGCGTGAGCAGATACGGCTTCACCTTCGTGTCCTGCGCCAATGCACTGAACATCTGTAGTGCCGCGAGACCAACCATCAACGTAGCTTTCATCATAAAAAATCTGTGATTCATCTGTGGGTTAAAAAT
>JAQGOW010000302.1 GCA_028293405.1 Verrucomicrobiales bacterium | reverse complement strand
ATCAAACATTTCCCAGATGAGAGCGGCTATCGAATGTTCCTCATCGACGCACCGTCCAATAAAGCAACAGTCGTTGCCGCATCGTTGTCCCGTGCACTCGCCGATCGCGGTCTCGAAGTGACCAGCGCCACGCAACGACTGGACGCATACAACGCCTTGCAGAATACATATCTAAACACGTTTCAGATTTTAGGTGGTCTCGGGCTTCTGCTCGGAACGGCTGGGCTGGGCGTTGTCGTACTGCGAAATGTTTTGGAGCGCCGTGCCGAACTTGCTTTGTTCACCGCCGTCGGCCTACGCGCGCGCGTCCTGCGTAAACTCATCATCATGGAACACTGCGCACTTCTGGTCGCAGGACTAGCGATTGGAGTAATCGCCGCACTGTTCGCGATCGTCCCGGCATTGCGCGGACCGTTGCAGCAGGTAAATTATCGCGGGCTGTCGATCACGCTGGCTGTGGTTTGCATCAGCGGTTTGGTTTGGACCTGGGTCGCGGCGCGCATCGCGTTGCGCGGTGAACTTTTGAAGGCGTTAAGAAACGAATGATATGAAACCGATTTTCTTGGTTTTTCTTTGGAGCTTGGCGCTTGGATGTTGGAGCTTCGCCGCCCCAGCTCCGCTTTACACAAATGATTTCCAAAGCGCCGAACTCGACAAAGTTCCCGACGACATGCTCGTCCTCGACGGCGCTTTCACCGTGAAGCAGGACGGCGCGAATAAATTTCTCGAACTCCCCGGCGCACCGTTGGACACCTTCGGCGTCCTCTTCGGTCCGGCAACCAATGCGAACGTCACCGCGACCGCGAAGATTTTCGGCACCGGCAAAGGTCGTCGATTTCCAACCTTCGGCGTCGGCATGAACGGTGCGGGTGGTTACAAACTCAAAGTCGCGCCATCGAAAGACAAACTCGAGTTATATAAAGGCGACGACGTTATCGCGACCGCACCGTTCAAATGGAAAAGCGGCACTTGGACAGAGTTTCGGTTGCAAGTGCGAATGGCCGGCGCAGGCCAGTGGCTGGTTGAAGGGCGCGCGTGGGACGGCTCAGGTAAAGAGCCGGAAAAATGGGATATTAGTTACAACGAAAAAACCGAACCAACTCCCGGTCGCGCTTCCGTTGCAGGCAGCCCTTACTCGGGAACGCCCATTCGTTTCGACGACTTGGCCGTGACCGCAATCGCCGCGAAGTAATTACAGCTCCTTGCCGGTCAGCTTGCTGTATGCCTCAAGATATTTGTCCGTTGTCCTGAGGACGACATCCGCCGGCAGCTCGGGCCCTGGCGGCTTTTTGTCCCACGTGAGCGTCTCGAGATAATCGCGCACGAACTGCTTGTCGAAACTCGGCTGGCTTCTGCCTTCTTTATATTGATCAGCCGGCCAGAACCGCGACGAATCGGGCGTGAGCACTTCGTCGATCAGGATTAGCTTTCCATTCTCCAGACCAAATTCGAATTTCGTATCGGCGATAATAATCCCGCGCTTAAGCGCGTATTCCACCGCGTGCGAATAAATCTTCAGGCTTAAGTCGCGCGCTTGTTCGGCGATGTCGCGTCCAGTGATTTTGCACGCCTCTTCGAACGAAATATTTTCGTCGTGCCCCGTTTCAGCTTTTGTGGCGGGCGTGAAAATCGGTTCCGGTAATCGCGATGATTCTTTCAACCCGACTGGTAATGCGATGCCGCAAACCGCACCCGTCTTCTGATAGTCCTTCCAACCCGAGCCGCACAGGTATCCGCGTACGACACATTCAATGGCCAGCGGCTGTGTTTTTTTTACAATCATGCTGCGACGCCCGAGTTGCGTGGAATACTTTTGCAACGCCGCCGGCAAGGGATCGTTCGCGCGCGAGATGAGATGGTTCGGAACGATCTGCTCGGTTTGCGAAAACCAGAAGTAAGAAATTTGCGTGAGCACCTCGCCCTTGCGCGGGATGCCGTTGGGCATAATGACATCGAATGCCGAGATGCGATCGCTCGCGACAAAGAGCAGATTTTCGCCGAGATCGAAAATCTCGCGGACCTTGCCGCTCCGAACTTTCGGAATTCCCGGCAAATCCAAATTTAAGAGCGGCTCGTTTGGCATCACGCTTGAATAAACGCCATACAGCCGTTGTCAAGACCGCGCCGATTTTCCGTCGTGTTAAATCGCGCAATTCATGTCTACATTGACCCAGTGTCGGAAACTTTAGTCATCAACGAAATCTACATCAGCCTGCAGGGCGAAAGCACTTTTGCCGGGCTGCCGTGCATTTTTGTGCGTCTGACCGCGTGTAATTTGCGGTGCTCTTATTGCGATACCGCCTACGCCTTCAAGGAAGGCTCGAAGATGTCGCTCAGCGATGTGCTCGCGCGCATTGACGAACTCGCAAAGCCTTACGCGAATAGGGAACCGCGCCTGCCGATGGTCGAACTCACCGGCGGCGAACCTCTTTTACAAAAGGCGTCGTTGCCCTTGATGAAGGAACTTTGTGATCGCGGTTACTCGGTGCTGATTGAGACGAGTGGCGCTCTGGATATTTCTCAGGTCGATCCGCGCGTCCGTCGCATCATGGATTTGAAATGCCCCAGCAGCGGCGAAGTGGAACGAAATCGTTTCGAAAACATTCCGCTCCTCAAATCCACGGACGAAATCAAATTCGTCCTT
>JAQGOW010000433.1 GCA_028293405.1 Verrucomicrobiales bacterium | reverse complement strand
CGGTTCGGCAAACTGATGAGACCGCTCGGAATGCCGCCGCGTGTCCAGAAAATCACATCCGTGTCGGTGCCGCTGGTGGCGGACATAGCTTCGTGCTGCAGCTTGATGTTTTCCTTCGCGGCAACTTCTTCAATTCGCGCAACGACTTCTGGATGATTGCAACCGCCGTGCGTGATCGCCGGGCCTTCGCCGATTTTGATGTCACCGTGTTGTTGCTGGTTCACTGTCGGGTAATCGGTCGCGTGCGTGACATCGACGACGAGTGCAACGTCGGGCTTCAACGTGTAGGCAATTTGACGCGCACCGAGCAAGCCGACTTCTTCCATGATGTTGGAAACCGCGAGAATCTCAGCCTGCGGTTTCGTTTTACTTTCGCGCAACAACCGCAACGCTTCAGCGACCGCAAAAGTTCCGATGCGATTATCAAAAGCGCGTGCGATCGCCAGGTCATTGCGGAGCAATTCAAATTGATCAACCAAGGTGATTGGTTCACCAATGCGCACGAGTTTTTCAGCGTCGGCTTTGCTGCTCACGCCAATGTCGATGAACAGGTCTTCCATTTTCGGCGCTTTACGTTCCCCTTCCTGCTTAGTCAGGTGCGGGGCGACGTTGCCCACTACGCCTTTCACCGGCCCATTCTTGGTGTGAATAGTGACGCGCTGAGCTTTGGTGATTGCTGGATCAACGCCGCCGATCTTGCGCACATAAATGAACCCCTTGTCGTTGATGAAATTGACGGTCATACCGATTTCATCAGCGTGCGCGGCCAGCATAATGCGTGGTGAACCGCCTTTGTTCAGCACCGCGACGGCGTTACCGTAGGCGTCGGTAAACGTTTCGTCGGCGAACTCTTTAACGTAATCCAGCCAAACGCGTTGGCCGCGATGTTCGTGACCTGACGGGCTTGGGGTGTTAACAAGCTTTTCGAGGAATTGAAGAGATTGTTCACGCATTGCGGGAACTTAATTGAAAGCGGCCGAAAGCCAAATGGAAAACATCCGGTTTTCGCCTATAACTATCCGAATGGCGATGAGGCAATCTGGAGGGAAATACGTGAGACGGGGAAGGAAGATTTTGCTTTGGCTGGCAGGCACCATCGTGCTGCTGGCTATTGTCATTGCCACAACGCCTTATTGGCTCGGGCTTGCGTTGCCGACGGTGCTCCGCGGATTTCACATCCACTATGGGAGCTATCGAACCGTCGGTTATTCGCACTTTGAACTGCGCGATGTGAACTACGAGAACAACGGCACGCAATTTCACGCCCGCAAGGTTCACGCGCTAACTCCCGTCCTGTGGTGGTGGAACAAAGAGCGTCACCCCACCGCGACTTACTTAAATGCCAACGAATGGACGCTTTCGGTCGGCACGAACCGGTCGTCAGCGTCCAACGCCAGCTTCTCCGAAGGCGTCTCGAAAGCGCGCGTTCAACTCAACTCAGTGCGCGATTGGGTATCACAGGCAAAATTGCAGAACGGAATCGTGGAAGCGCACGGCGAACGTGTTCCCATTTCAACAGCTGTTTGGTCAAACGGCAACTTCTCCGCGATACTGACACTGCCGCGTGTCGATGAGGTGGCCACCGTCGAAGCGCAAATCAACAGGACCTTTCCGTGGACAGCAACCGTGACGGTGCCCGGACGAAGTCTGCGCATCAAAGCCGTGATGACGAATGAAACGTCGTTAGGCGGCATCGCTCCATGGCACACCAACCGCACCACCTTTGCCGCCGTCTTCGGAAAAAACGGCCCATTTCCTGAGCATGCGTTCATCGAAGCAAAACGGTTTCGCATAGCTTCGACCGAACTGGACTTGCGAGGTTACGATGACGTGAGCGGCTCGGTTGATGCGACTTGGGTCAACGGCCAGTTCTCTTTTGATCTTCGGGCTAATGCGACTCCATTAACGACAAGCACGAACTTGCAACCGTTTGTCGCAACCGTTACCGCATCGGGAAATACGAATGCGGCCACACTAGAAACATTCACGATTTCGTCGTCCGGCATGGAAGCGCACTTATCGGCACCACTCTCACTCAACTTCAAAGGCGAACTGTTGAATCGCTCCGGAACCTTTGTCGTAAAAGCGGATTTGAGCAAACAACGCTTTCTACCGGTTCGCGGACTCGTCAGCGGGACGGCATCGCTGCTGCGCAAACCGGGAACATATCCACAAGTTACCTTTGATGTTTCCGGCGATCGCGTGACTGGATTTGATGTGGAAGCCGCCAGTATGAAAACGCATGGCCAACTCAACTGGCCGTTGCTGGAGTTGCAAAATCTCAACGTGCGCTTCGTCAACGGTACGACAGCGAACATCTCCACTGGCCTTAATCTGGAAAAACGTATGGTGCAACACGGCACAATCCAGTTCTCGGGAAAATTGGGCGTAAACATGCTGCCGGTCGGCTATGACTACGAGCAGCTTTCATTGCGAGCGAACTTCAACGGACCCATGAACGCCTTGCACCATTCTGGCGAGCTGAGTTTCGGCGAGATTGTAATGCCCTACCTAAAGTCATTCCGTGCTTCAGCGAAATGGGATGGGCAAGGAATGGACCTGAACAATTTCGATGTGGAAATGCGTGTATCCAATTCCGCACTCGTGCAGATGAGTGGCTCAGCGGCGTTGTCACATTCAAGCACTAGTCGCATCGACGCAAAGATCCAGAAGCTGAGCATCGTGTCGGGCGATCAA
>JAQGOW010000291.1 GCA_028293405.1 Verrucomicrobiales bacterium | reverse complement strand
GGGAACGGAGTGGATCGGCGGCGGAACGTGTAAACGGCGCGTCGATATCTGTCGGCACCTGTCGCCTCGGGCCATTCGAACGGCGCGTAGCTTGCAGGCGGTTGAAACAGAAAAGCTGGTGCCGGTGTATACACGCTTGGGCCACCAAGGTTGGTGGTGAGCAAGCCGCTCGCGGCCAGCGCGATGTCGCGGACGATTTCGCCGTCCACACGGAGACGTGGTCCGCGCGCCAGCAGACGATTGATTGGATCGCGTTCCAGCAAACCACGCGTGACATGAGACGATTGGCGATACGTTGATGAATTTAAAATCAGGCGGTGGACATGTTTTAGGCTCCAACCATTGTCCATCAACTCGCAGGCGAGCCAATCGAGCAATTCGGGGTGCGACGGCAACTCTGCGCGCGTGCCAAAATCTTCCGGAGTCGTGACGAGGCCCGTGCCGAAATACGATTGCCAGATGCGATTCACGATCACGCGCGCCGTTGTTGGCGAACGACGATCCACGAGCCATTCGGCAAAATCCAAACGCGTCGATGCGTTTGGTTTTATTGGATGCAAGAATTCAGGAACGCCAGTGGTGACCTGCTTCTGCGGTTTCAGAAAATCGCCGCGCGTGAGCACGTGCGTTTCGCGAGCTTTCTCATGCGCCAGGAGGGTGTAGGTCGTGTCGCCCTGTGGCCATTTCTTCCACAACGTTTCGATTTTGTGATTGGCGTCGCTCCATTCCGGGACCGTCGTGCGCCAATAACTGAAGAGCGTCGCAATCTGGCGTGGAGTGCGTTTCTCACGCGAGATTGCAAAAATGTCCCGAACAGCTTTTGGAATTGGGTCTGCAACCACGGGCGCCGTGTTCGTCGTTACAGAAATCCGAAATCGGCCGAGGTTGTTGTTCATCAACTCATCGCTATTCCAACCGCCGTGATTCTGTTCGAGAAAAATTTCAAAGATCGTCCCGCCGTCGAAGCCCATCGGCTTCTCACATTGAAATACGGCTTTGCGTGATTGATTGCGACGACCGGGTCCGGCATCAATTCCCCACGCGGTGTCGCCATTTCCATCGATGGCGTATTTGGCCGGTCCAGTAACGCGATGTTTATCGGTCTTGTCGTAAAAATTCGGTTCGAGGTCGTGCTCAGGTTGTTCGTAGTCGGACGTTGCGGAGACAAATTTCACTTTGTCGGTGTTAGTGCGCGTGGTGACTGACGAAACTTCCGCCCGAAACTCGGTCAATGCACACGTGCCCATGAACGAACGGCCCGGGCCGCCGCACGGCAGGTTGCCGTCGTTGAGCAGTTCGATTTGAAAAGCGGTGATGCCTTTGATGTTGTTCGTCGACCAGAACTTTGAGGTGTGCTTCGTCGGAGCGTAGCCTTGCGCCAGCAGCGAACCGTCTGCTTGCGGGATGTATTTCTGACCACCGGTGGTGATGTCTTCGATTCGCGCTCCTAGAACGGTCCACTGTGTTTGGTTGGTGGCAACCTGATCTACCCACTTGTTCATGCGCTCGCGCCACTCGGGCGTTTTGGCCTTCAACACATCTTCGATCTTCGCCATTTCTGCGCGGAGATTTTCAACCTTCATCAACTCATCCGGCTTATAAACGACACGTTGCGCGTCGTAGTCGTTGTTGATGAACGCGAACATCCGGTAATATTCCTCCTGCTTGAGCGGATCGAATTTGTGGTTGTGACATTGCGCACACTGGATGGTCAGGCCGAGGACGCTTTTGCCGATGCAATCCATGCGATCAAACATCGCTTCCATTCGAAACTGCTCGGGATCGGCGCCGCCCTCTTCGTTCACCATCGAGTTGCGCAGGAAACCGGTGGCGACGATTTGATCCTGGGTCGGATTGGGCAACTGATCGCCGGCGAGTTGTTCGATGACAAATTGGTTGTAAGGCAAGTCGCGATTGAACGCGTTGATCACATAATCGCGATAGAACCAAACGGAGCGACGCTTATCTTTTTCGTAACCGTCGGAGTCAGCGTAACGAGCAGCATCCAACCACTGTCGTCCCCAACGCTCACCGTAGTGGGGCGATGCCAACAAACGTTCGACCTGATTGTTGTACGCGTCTTTGGTTTTATCGCCGACGAACGAATCGATCTCCTCAATTTTTGGCGGCAGCCCAATCACATCCAAACTCAACCGGCGCAAAAGCGTGTTCTTGTCCGCTTCAGGCGAGGGTTTCAGTTTCTCCTTTTGCAATCGCGAGAGCACAAAATTGTCGATCGGATTGCGAACCCAGCGGCTCTTCACCTCCGGAACAGCGGGGCGAACCGGCGCGCGGAATGCCCAATGGTTGGTTGCGGATTCCGCTTCGCTCAAACCAGCGAGCGAAAGCGCAAACGCGATCAACCAAAAAGCGGGAGTCAGTTTCACGGGCAATCATTATTGCTGTTATGGCGCGAACAGTCAGTCAGATTTTTCCCGCTTTTATGTACGTGTCAGCTCATCGAAACGCGCACGGACGGTTCAGAAAATTGGCTCACGGCAGTTCGTCAAATCGCCCCGACGGTAAAAGGCATCGACCTGACATGGATGAATCAGGGTTTCACCACCAAGGTTTGGGCAACCACCTCATTGCCCTGATTCGCGTCTGTGGGCTAGGTTGGTTTCAAGGAGATTCAATGAAGCACGTCCCGCACATTTGCCAGCAGCAGAAGGCCTTGGGAGGCCGACTCGACGCGTTTTCGCCTCGATACGTCGCCCCAAAACCGACGCAAAACCTGACGCTTTCCTGCTCGCGCTGGAAAACGGGTAGAAAATTAACCATCAAAGTTTCAGTGACCCATGCCTCCCACTAGAGCTCCAGCAAAGAAGCCGCCGCAGGAACAACGCGAGCGTCCTGGCCGAGAACACGAAATGACCCCGAAGCCGCAGACGCTGCCGCGGGAGCGATCAGCGGGAAGGCTTGAAGGCAAAGTGGCGATCATTACCGGCGGCGATAGTGGAATTGGTCGCGCGGCAGCGGTGCTGTTTGCACACGAAGGTGCTGACGTCGCCATAGTGTATCTGGACGAACACAGGGACGCTAAGCAGACGGCGCAATTGGTCGAGCAGGAGGGCCATCGTTGCCTCGCAATCGCGGGAGATATCGGTCAGGAAAAATTTTGTCAGCGTGTGATCAAAGATGTCGTGAAAGATTTCGGTCACCTCGACATTCTCGTCAACAACGCCGCCGAGCAACATCCGACTGAGGACCTCGAGAAAATTACGGAGAAACAACTACGGCGCACTTTTGAGACGAACATTTTTTCGATGTTTTTCATGTGCAAAGCGGCGTTGCCGCATCTCAAAGAAGGCAGCGCAATCATCAACACGACTTCAGTCACCGCGTATCGCGGCAGCCCGCACTTGCTTGATTACGCTTCGACGAAAGGTGCGATTGTCGCTTTCACCAGGTCGCTTTCAAAGCTGCTCGCCGAAAAAGGCATTCGCGTCAACGGCGTCGCCCCGGGTCCGATTTGGACACCGCTCATTCCCTCGACATTCGACAAAAAGAAAGTCGAGAGCTTCGGCGCTGACGTTCCGCTGAAACGCGCAGGCGAACCAACAGAAGTTGCGCCATGTTATGTTTTCCTGGCCTCGTCGGATTCGTCTTATATGACAGGCCAGGTCCTGCATCCAAACGGCGGCGAAGTTGTGAACGGCTAAGTTATGAACGGCGAAGTGTCCGCACCCCGTCACCACAACGTGTGGTGGCAAATTCTTCTCGCGTTCATTCTCCTGCTACCGGTCGTTTTGCTTCTAACAATCCCGCGGTTTCGCACGTCCAATGAAATGATGGTTCTCATCGTCTTAATATTGATCGCCAATATCGTGCTGCTTTGGCTGGCGACCCGTCGCCGACCGACGGCATCCCCCAATGCTGTGCCGCCGATTCTACCGCACGAACTCACTGCGGAAGAAATTCCTCCGACAATTCACGAAATTTTGGACGTTAAACAAGCAGCGGTGGACGACGACCTGATGATCTTTCGAGGAACGTTGCGGGAAAACTCCGAGTTGGCGTTTGGAAAATTAAAGCACGAATACGCCGGACGCGGCACGCCGCTCTTGCAACAAGACCCCACCTACGGGCACGCGATTTTTCTGACGTCGCAAATCCCCCAACCAGTCATGGAGGAACGCGCTGACCGCTTTTGGCTCAACTGGTTGTTGTTTGGATTGACGCTGCTCACGACGACAGCCGCCGGCGCAATTCAACAAGGCGCCGACATTTTCCATCAACCGGCATCGCTTGCGATCGGCCTCCCCTATTCTATCGCAATAATGGCCATCCTCGGGTTTCACGAACTCGGACATTATTACACCGCGCGTCACTATCGCATCAGCGTGACTCCGCCATTTTTTATTCCGGTGCCATTTGCATTGGGAACCTTCGGCGCGTTTATAAAAATGCGGTCAGCACCTGAAGAACGACGCTCACTTTTTGACGTGGCGATTGCCGGTCCGTTTGCTGGTTTAGCTTTGGCGATTCCGGCGCTGATTATTGGACTGAGAGGTTCAACGGTTGTTCCCACTTCCGCCGAAACCGACCAGGTTCTCGGCGGATTGGTCAGCTCATCGATCCTGTTCATGAGTTTGGCCAAGGCGGTGTTGGGAGATCAATTGGCACAAGGCAATCTGCTGCAATTAACGCCGCTGGCATTTGCCGGATGGCTGGGCTTGTTGGTGACCGCACTCAATTTACTTCCGATCGGCCAACTCGACGGCGGTCACATCGCTCGCGGTATGTTCGGCACGCGCGTGGGCGGATGGATTAGCCAGATCGCGATGTTTAGCTTGTTCATCGGCGCGTTGTTTCAGCCTCAATTTCTTTTCTGGGCTTTGATTGTGTTCTTCATCGCGCGCCGCGTCTCGCCGCCGTTGAACGATGTCACGCCGATCAAAGCCAGCCGCATGTGGCTGGGCGCGCTCGCGTTTTTGATTCTCGCATTGATTATAGTTCCAATGCCGGAGGTGCTTTGGGATTACCTCAACCAAAACGCGGATCCGCAAACGCTGACGATCTGACCCATTACTTTGGAGTCCAATATGCGCGATAGAAGCGCGCCGCGTTGGTCAAACCGTCTGTAATTGTAAATGTGTTCGTCGACAGAAGGTTCGTTACAAAGCCGGTCCAATTCGTCAGGTCCACCGATCGATCGATAACATAACGTTGATTCGGATATCCCGTGAGCGTTAACGCGAGTGTCGTTGGCGTTTGCAAACTTGCCGACAATTGCGGCGGCGCTCCGGCCGACACGACAAACAATGTGACACTTTGGGCGGGCACCGTCGCGGTGACACTACCAGCGGTCACTGTCCTTGCGCCCAACGCAGTAACAACGTTCGTGGAGGTTAACTGCCACAGTTGCGCCGTGCCGTTGTGATAGAAATTCGTTAGCGCCAACTGCACCGTTGCACTGGTGCTCAGTTGTTTATTGATGACCATGACCGTCAGCGCGCCATCGCTCGTTCTCAACGCACCGAAGGCCGCGACATTGTCAGGAGCAGGTGCTGACGTTGCCACGCTCAGGTTGCCGAATTTCGATTTGTTGCCGTCGTAATTGCGATACATCTTGAACGCGTTGGCCACGGGCGTGTTCGAGGCCGGCACAGTCCAACGCGTTGCCAAATCAACACCTTCGCGCCCGAGAATTCCAAGCACGTCCGCTTGTGCGGTCGCGCCGTTGATATGATCGTCCGCGCCCCAGCTATATTCGGTCAGGCCAAATTTCGTGCCCGGATAATACGTTGCGATCCACGATTTGAATCGCGGAACCAATTTGACCACGTCCTGAATCCAACTCGCATCCGTATAGTTTGTGTCCCAAAGCGACCGCGTGGAACGGTTGCGCAGCAACTGCGCTTGCGATGATGTGTTGGTGCTGAACTCCTGGGTCGTGCCGAACGCATCGCCCTGCGGGTAGTAGTGCACCGTCAGCACGTCGAGCAGTCGTTGACCGCTGTTGGTTTCAAATTGTCGCGCCTGGTCGAGAAACCACGGGATGTAGTCCATGTTCCCGTTTGTGCTGCGGTCGTTGAACGGACCCGACGGCACCACTTCCTGATCCGCACCGCTATAAAAATATCCGAGCCAACCCCACTCTTCCGGCGCGCACACCATCGCGCCCGCATCAACTGCTTTCACCTTGCTCCCGTATTCGACAAATTTGTCGCGAATCTCCCGCAAAGTCGTTCCGGCGTGATGCACGTCAAAATGCGTGCTGCTCCACAAACTGGGCTCGTTATCCATGAGGTAATAGCGAACACCGCCGCCACCGGCTAAACCCCATTGATTCGTCAAATGTTTGACCCAATTCTGTTGGTTCGTGGAATCGAGCAATACGTTCGCATCCGTCGGGAAATTGTTAGTGATTTTGATTCCGTTAACCGTCCCGTTTCCGGCGTCCGATTGAAATGGATCCGATGAATCCTGCTGACCGTATTTGGCGATCGAATAACTCCAGCGTTGGGTGCGGTCCTTGGCTACCCAGCCCAGGGTTGGGATCGTGATCATCGAATCAGCGCCGGCTGCTTTCGAATTGGCGACATGTTTGTCCGCCTCGGCACCCGGAGTTGCGGGATTGTCGGCAATACTTTCGAAAAAGTAATCAGCGGCACGATTGTGCGCGTTCACATTCCAGTTGTAACGGGACTCGGCATTGCCACCGGAACGGTTCAAAGGCGAGTTCAAGTCTGCCAACTGGTTGGAGTTGGCGAAATTTACGCCATAAACCAACTCGGAGATCGGGTGGACGTTCGCGCCGGCATCGACGGAAATTACCGTCTGTCCCAAAACTGGCCTACATGTCAGAAAAAGAGCCATCGCCAGTGCCGCTACTCTCGTTTGCAGTATAAATTTCATTCGTAACAACGATAAAGTCCGATTTAAAGCACTTTCTCTGCCAGCCTCTGGAAAGTTGCAGACTATCAAAGCTTTACGAAAAATCCCGCCCGTGATTCCATCTATCTGATTCTATGCGGCGTGTCTCAAAAGTGGTTGTTTTCTGCGCTTGCCTCGCCATCGCAGCGTTTGCCTGGGCCAATTGGCGGGCGGACAGTTTGCCGCAAGACACGGTCGTTGATCGAATTGTCGTGTGGAAATCGAAGCGCCAGATGGAACTATTTTCCAAGGGCGTCCTGCTCAGGCGCTATATTATTTCGTTAGGCGGGAACCCACGCGGTCACAAACAACAGGAAGGCGACCAG
>JAQGOW010000285.1 GCA_028293405.1 Verrucomicrobiales bacterium | reverse complement strand
ATGACGAGCAACATCGGCTCGCCGATTATCCACGATTTTTATTCGCTGGAAAAATCGAAGAGTCCGACAGCCCAAGCGGAACTGGACCAGTTGGTGAAAGCGGAGTTGCGGAAATATTTCAGGCCGGAGTTCCTGAACCGCGTTGATGAAATCATCATCTTCCGCAGCCTGGATGAGGAACAACTGGAGAAAATTGTTGATATCCAATTGCGCACGGTCGAGAAACGGCTGGCGCAACAACGGCTCACGCTGAATATCGATTCGGCAGCGAAGAAATTGATCGCACGCGAAGGTTACGACCCGCAGTTTGGCGCGCGTCCGCTGAAACGCGCGATTCAAGATAAGCTGCTAAATCCGCTCGCGGTGAAGCTGCTCGATGGTGAGTTCAAGCCAGGCGATCGCATCAAGGTCACGGCGGACGGCGAGGTATTGAAGTTTGCGAAGAAATAACGTCGGACAAAAGCGGACACTCACTGTGCTGTTCGGCTGACAGACATCTTATAGTGGTTAGGAGAGATTTACTCACGACTTGCGCAGCAGAAATGTTGTGTGAGAACGGACTGCCTCGAGTGGGGTAGCCCGTTGCTCTCCCTCGGGATGTCTCAAGAGGGAGAGTTCTTTTTGTTTGTAGGCATCGCGTTCTTCGGAAAAGCTACAGCATGTTCAAATATCTCAGCGCCCTGTTCGCTTGCACTCTTGCCTGCTGTGCTGCCAATCCTGCTCCTTCACAAAATGTTGTTTGGCACGACGCGCGCACTCTGACGGTAGAAGGAAAAGGTTGGACGAATACGTTGAAGTTTTACGATCGACTCCCTTCGTCCGCCAAAGGGGTGGTACGTAGCCCCGTTTGGAATTTGTCGCAGGATTCGGCGGGGATGACCGTTCGGTTCATGACGGACTCGCCGGAAATTGCCGCGCGTTGGATGTTAAGAAAAAGCGGGCTCGCAATGCCACATATGCCGGCCAGTGGCGTCAGCGGCCTTGATCTTTACACGAAAGAAAACGGAAAGTGGCACTGGGTCGGCGCAGGCAGACCGACGGCTTTATCGAACGAATTGGCCATCGCGAGCGGTTTGAAACCCGGCAACCGCGAATACATGCTTTATCTGCCGCTTTATAATGGCTTGGATTCGCTGGAAATCGGTGTGAAGGCAAATTCTGACTTCGAACCAGCAGCCCCACGTCCAGAGAAACCCATCGTTTTCTACGGGACGTCAATCCTACAAGGCGGGTGCGCTTCGCGTCCAGGGATGGCGTATCCTGCAATTGTGGGACGCTGGCTGGATTGGCCGACAATCAATTTGGGATTCTCGGGCAATGCGCATTCAGAACCGGAGGTGGCGGCGTTGCTCGCACAATTGGATCCCGCTGTTTATGTGATTGATCCGCTGCCGAATATGCAGGCAGCCCTCGTGGCCACGCGCATCGAACCGTTGGTCAAAACGTTGCGGGCCGCGCATAAGGAAACACCGATCATTTTGGTTGAAAATATAGCGTATTGCGACGCGCCATTTGTCGAAGGCCGTCGGGGTTACATCAAATCAAACGCGGCGCTGAAGGTCGTTTACGAAAATCTGAAACACTCAGGCATACGGAATTTGTATTACCTGTCGGCCAAAGGTTTGATTGGCGACGATGGTGAAGGAACTGTCGACGGCACGCACGCGACGGATCTTGGGTTCGAACGCATGGCCGAAAAGGTTACACCCATTTTGCGAAAAGCTTTGCATCGGTGATTGGTTTGAATAATTGCGCGTGATCGCAAGTCAGTCATATAGAACGGAGCGTTTTGTATGAAGAGACTGCGACATCATGGTAAAGCATTTACGTTGATTGAATTGTTGGTGGTCATTGCGATCATCGGAATTCTTGCGGCGATGTTGCTACCGAGTTTGGCGAAAGCCAAAGAACGCGCGATTACGATTCAGTGTTTGAGCAATCTCAAACAGCTTGGAACCTCAATGGCGATGTATGGTGACGACAATAACTTTAACCTGCCGCAGGCGAACGGCGATGTGGCATGGACGAGCACAAATCCGGTGCCGTGGCTGCGGGTGCTTGCTGATTATTACAAGAATACAAACGTGATTCGGTGCGCTGCCATGACCCAGGTTTACGACAAGTCGCCGTTCAATTATTTTTTGGGCGCGCGCGCTGCCTATATTGACGCTGGCCAACAAGCAGTGCCTGTTTCGACGAAGAAGATTTTATTGCCGACCCAATATATCTTGTCGGGCGACTGCAATTGGGATTTCACTGCGAAAGATGCCGACCCCGATAATTACACGCAAGACACTCTCTTCTGGAATCCCTCACCGGTTCACAATCACAAATTGAACGTATTGTTCGCGGACGCGCACGCGAGCATTTATTCGCGCTTCATGTCGAACGAAATGACGTTTTCCTACACGCAGCCGGGGATTGATTACGCGTTGGTGCAGTAGTGAGTCGAAGCAAATCGGGAGCGCGTGGTTAGCGAAAAAAAGCAATGGCGACCCTACCGGGAATCGAACCCGGGCTACCTCCGTGAAAGGGAGGTGTCCTAACCGCTAGACCATAGGGTCGCAAAGAGGCTGGAATATAAGCGGTCAAAATGCGTTGTCACGACAAAAGTTTTGCGTCCGCTTTGATGATTCCTCCAAGGTCTTCGTCGTGTTCGTGGCATCAGTATTTGTCGGTTATTGAATTCGCCGTTGCGAAGGCGACCTGAGTCAATGCGGGTATCTAAACTTGGGCGTATAATCTCGATGGGTTATTGACGAAGACCGATAGCGGCAATTTCCTAAAATTTGAGGTGACCGTTTCAGCTTTTGTTTTTAACCATTTCGGGAAAAAATGTAATGCCATGTTTTCTAATTTTCCGTTCCGGCCGAAACTGCTGGAAGTTTTCACGGGTTATACACGGCGGGATTTCTTTCGGGATGTAGCGGCAGGGCTCACGGTTGGTATTGTTGCTTTGCCGCTGGCGATGGCGTTTGGTATCGCCTCAGGGGTTGATCCGCGTGCGGGGATTTATACGGCGATTGTGGCGGGCTTCATAGTTTCCGCGCTCGGCGGTTCGCGCGTGCAAATTGGCGGTCCCACCGGCGCTTTCGTTGCGATCGTTTACGGAATCATTGCGCAGTACGGACTCAATAATCTCATCTTATGCACGATCATGGCGGGTGTAATTTTGTTCATCATGGGCCTGATGCGCATGGGCACGATGATCAAATACATCCCCCACCCTGTGACGACCGGTTTCACGTGCGGCATTGCTGTGTTGATATTCAGCACACAGATCAAGGATTTCTTCGGGTTGCATTTGGAAAAGTTGCCGGCTGACTTTATCGGCAAGCTGGTTGAAACGTTCAAACTGTTCTCGGCGCAAGGAATCAAGGGAGTGACCTGGCAGACGCTGGCGATGGCCGCGGGTTCGCTCGCAATCATTGTGACGTGGCCAAAGAAATTCGCGCGAAGGGTGCCCGGATCGATTGTTGCGCTCATTTTCGCGACATCTGCGACGATCGTGTTTTCGTTGGACAAAACATGGGGTCTGGAAACAATCGGCTCGCGTTTCGGTGGCATTCCACGTTCGTTGCCGCCGTTGCAATTTCCGCACATTTCATTTTTGGACGTGCAGTTACTTTTCCGTCCTGCACTGACGATTGCTTTGCTCGCCGCCATTGAATCGCTGCTCTGCGCGGTTGTTGCCGACGGTATGATCGATGACAAACATGATTCAAATCAGGAACTGATGGCGCAAGGTCTGGCAAATATCGGGGTCGCTTTATTCGGTGGAATTCCTGCGACGGGAGCAATCGCGCGCACGGCGACAAATGTGAAGAACGGTGGGCGCACGCCGGTCGCCGGCATCGTTCACGCGGTGACGTTGCTGGTCATCATCCTCGTGGCGGCGCCCTTGGCGGCGCACATTCCTTTGGCCTCACTGAGCGCGGTCTTGGTGATCGTCGCGTACAACATGGGCGAATGGGGTGAATTCGCGCGCTTGCGGCATTGGCCGAAAAGCGATGCGGCAGTTTTCATCGCCACGTTTGGCCTGACGGTTTTGGTGGATTTGGTTTACGCCGTGGAAATCGGGATGTTCCTCGCGGCACTGCTATTTATAAAACGTATTTCCGAAAACACGCAGATTACTGCAGTCGATCCCACGACCGATACGGAGGGCGCGCAGCATTCGTTGGTCGGA
>JAQGOW010000431.1 GCA_028293405.1 Verrucomicrobiales bacterium | reverse complement strand
ATACAAACGGTTACCGCTGCATCAACGGCGAAAGCGACGGTTGGCCGGGGTTGGTCCTTGATCGCTACGCCGAAACATACGTCCTCAAAATCTACACAGCCGCATGGCTCCCACGATTGCAAGAGGTCATCGGCCTTCTCGAATTTGCTCCGCGCATCGTCCTTCGCCTCAGCCGCAACATTTCCGACGTTGCAAAAACCAAATTCAATCACACCGATGGCCAAATCATTCGTGGCGACGAGTCAGAAGAACCTGTCGTGTTTCTCGAGAACGGCCTTCGTTTCGAGGCAGACGTCATTCGCGGACAAAAGACCGGATTCTTCCTGGACCAACGCGAAAACCGCAAGGAAGTCGAAATCCTCGCTCGAGGCAAAGTCGTTCTCAACGCCTTTAGTTTCTCCGGCGGCTTCTCTGTTTACTCCGCTCGCGGCGAGGCAAAAGCTGTAGCCAGTCTCGACATCAGCCAACACGCGCTCGACAGTGCGGAGCGAAATTTCGCCTTGAATCCAACTCTCAAAGTCCAGCGCGAATCAATCAAAGCGGATGCGTTCGAATGGATCAAAGATTCCAATCGCAGTTTTGATTTGATAATTCTCGACCCGCCATCCCTCGCAAAACGCGAAGCTGAACGCGCTGACGCGATGCGGGCCTACAGCAAGTTGATTGGCAGCGCCATCGAGCGCCTGAACAAAAACGGAATTCTCGTGGCAGCGTCCTGTTCCGCGCACGTCAACGCTGAGGACTTTTTCGACACAGCCCGGCGTGCGTCCCAAAGTTCGGTCCGCAAGTTTCAGGAACTGAAGACAACTCGCCACGCTCCCGACCATCCCGTGACGTTCCCCGAGGGCGACTACCTCAAGTGCATTTATCTGAAGTTCTAAAGCGTGTGATTCACGAGTTGGAACACGATGTGAACGCCTTGACCGAGCGCCAGCAGCAGTAAACCAATCCCGGAAAAGTGTTCCATGCGCAGCAAAGTCTTATCCGTGAACTTGCCGTGCCCGCGCGACACCGCCCAACACAGGACAAAAAACCACGCGCTCGTTCCGGTGCCGACACCCGCGATGCACGACAATTTTGACGACAAGGTCGGTTGAACCCAGCCGCGCGAAATGAAATGCGCCGCCAAAACGATCCAGAACAATAGCACGCCCGGGTTGCCCATGGTGCGTACGAAGCCGATCATAAACCATGAGTGCGGATGCAGCTTTCGTTCGATCCGCTCTTCCACCTTGCTGACTTTTTGGACCGCTTTCGAGGTGAGGAATCGCACGCCGAGGTAGAGCATGAACACGAAGCTCGCCACTTCCATCGAAGCCTTCATCACCGAACCGGTAAACAGCGCTGCGAATCCGGTGAAGGCGATAGCGCAGTAAATCATGTCCATCACCACCGAACCGGCGCTAATGAGAAGAGCCACGAGCAGGCCGCGACGCGCGCCTTCATTCAGGACGGTGAGATTCACCGGGCCGACCGGGATCGTCAGCAGAATACCCGAAATGAACCCGGTCAATGCCGCGCCTAACTCAGATTGGAGCGCCTCCATGTTACGCAGTAAAAGACGGTTCGTCGTCCTCGGGTTCGTCTTCGATTTCCTCGCGAACCTTGCGCGAGATGCGTGGACGAATAAAACCGTAGAGCAGGTAAGCGGTGAAAACGATCGGCAGAACGATCGGCAGAATGTATCTCCAAAGGACGACGAGGCCGCCGATGATCAAAATCGCGATCACCATTTTCGGGAACGTGCGTCGCGCCTTCATGTCGAGCTTTTTGAACGAAGGATACTTCACTTCGCTCACCATCATGACCGACAGGAACAGCATCAACGCCGGCAAAACGAAACGTCCCCACCCAGTGAGAAAATCCGATTCACGCGCTTCGTTCCACATCAAAAAGAACGTTACCGAAGCGACCAACCCGGCCGCCGCTGGAATCGGAAAGCCCATGAACTCTTTTCCGCCGCCACCTGCACCCGGCATCGTCGCCAGGCAGTTGAACCGTGCCAAACGCAGCGCGCCGCAAATCAAATAGATCGAGGCGATGAACCAACCGATTTCCGGCTGGTTGATATGCGGGTCGGCGAAAATGGGGTGCAACACAATTTTGTGCACGAGAAACGCCGGCGCGGCGCCGAACGAAATCAAATCCGCTAACGAGTCGAACTCGCGTCCGAACGGGCTTTCCACACCACCCATGCGGGCGAGGCGGCCGTCGAGGGAATCGAACACGCAGGCCAGAAAAATAAAGCCGAGCGCTACTTTTACAGGATGATAATCACCAGGGGCAGCTTCGACGATTTTCGTGAGCGCGACGAAACCGCAAAACAAATTACCCGCCGTCATCAAATTCGGTAGGAAATAAATCTTAAGTTTTGGCTGTGGCGCTGGTTCAGCCTCGAGCTTGGTTGTGGTTTCCATGGGTTTAGGATCTTGAAGCAAGGACCGTCTCACCACCAATCACTTTATCGCTGAGTTTCACCTGAATTTTATAGTTCAGCGGGATGTAAATATCGCACCGCGAGCCAAATTGAATCAGGCTGATGCGTTCGCCGCGAGACACTTCGTCGCCCGGTTGGACGAAAGGAACGATGCGGCGGGCAATCAATCCAGCCATCAATTTTAAACCCAGCTTTTCGCCTTCGTTCTCCGTCGAGTTGAAACCGATGTAAACGTTCTCGTTATGCTGGCAGCACTCCGCTGCCTTCAGCGCGCTAAGAAATTTGCCTTCCGTCTCTTTCACATACATCACCTTGCCGCTGATTGGCGCGTTCTGAACGTGAATATTGATGACCGACAGAAAGATGGAGATACGACGACAACGACCTTTCATGAAAACCGGTTCGTCCATTTCATCAATGACATCGACTTTGCCGTGACCAGGTGAAACGACACTGCCAACTGTGGTCGGCGTGCGTGCTTCTGGATCACGAAAAAAGTAGAGAGTGAAGATCGTGAAAAGCACCCAGAACACGATGGCAATCGTGAAGACCACTGGCAACACGACCGCGGAAATCACGGCCATCATCCACAAAATGCCGATGATTACCGGGATAACCAGTGCCACTAAAATCAGCTTAAACGCAGCACGCCGCGCTTTGCCTGCATGTTTCATACGCCTCACTTAACAGGCAAACCGTTGGAATTCAAAGGCAATCTTTGGCGTATCAGTTCGCAACCTCCCGTGAATATTCAGTTTAACCACAGATGAACTCAGATAAAAACAGATCGGAAAAAACGGTGGCTAGCGTCCGGTCCAACTGCTAGCGAGGAACGAGCTTCGACGGTATACGTCTCGACTTATTTTCTTGGCGTAACGAGATCCCGCGCGAATTCCGTTAGTTCTTGTTGGTTCAAATCCGAGACAGCCCAGAAAGTCATTTCTCCCTGGTTCCATCGCAGGCTGTTGTAGCCCTGGTGAGCAGACAGTGATGTGGGCGCCGAATCTGATCCGGATGTCGGCCAGACGAAAAGGTTTATGAAGTGTTTGTGACGCTGGTACACGAGGGCAGCGACTGGGCGGCCTGAAAGGTAGTCAAGGCGACCGCCGATTAATGGGAAGCCATACTCGGCCAGATTTTTTACAGGCGGCGAAAAGTCGAGTTTACCATTGAACCACGGTTTGACGGTTTGTTGGTCGGTAGAGACAACGTCCGTCGCGTGGTCTGCCATCAAAGAGCGGACGTGGCTGGCAACGACTTCTTGCGCCAATTCCTCGTCTGGTGATGGCCGGGTTTGGACGATAATCAACAACGCGACGAGACACGCCGCGAGCGCCGTGCCAAGCGCCGGCGTAAGCCAGTTCCACCGTTTTGCCGGATGCAGTGGGACGATGTCCGGTGACGGCAGTTCGGATTGGATGCGCTGTTTCAATGCAGACGGAGCATTGAAATAAAGCGCGTCCTGTTTCAGCGCTTTTTTTAGATTTTGCAAATTGCGAAATTCGGCTGAACACGCGGAGCACGTTTGAATGTGTTGATCGAGTTCGAGTATGGCCGATGCTTCCAGTTCACCGTCGGCGTAAGCCCCTATTAATGGTTTGGCTTGTTGGCAGGTCATGGTTGGCCTCCGGAGTTAAAGTCAGCGGTGAGGCGCTTCTGCAGCAGCTTGCGCGCGCGGGCAAGTCGTGACATCACTGTTCCCATCGGCACTTCGGCGAGTTCGGCGATTTCTTTGTAACTCATTCCTTCCATTTCGCGCAGCACGACTATTTCACGATATTCAACCGGCAGATCGGCGATGGCGCGCCTGACGGCCTCGGCGTCAGCAAACTGCGAATTCGATTCCGTGGTCGCGGAGGTGTCTTCCAAGTCCAGCGCTTCTTCATTCAATTCGATCATTTTTTCCGTTGGGCGATTCTTCCGAAGCCATGTGTAGAACGTGTTCCGCACGATCGCGAGCAACCACCCACGCGGGTTATCGCCCCGAAATCCGGCGCAAAACTTGAACGCGCGCAAACTCGCCTCCTGAGCGACGTCCTGAGCGTGGTGATCATTGCCGGTAAGCCAGCGTGCGAGATTGTAAGCGGCGTCGAGATGCGGCATGACCGATTTCTCAAACAGTTCCAATCGCTCGCGCTCGTCCACAGCGACCATTTGTTACGGGTTCCATTATTAAGCAAGACCAAATTTGGCGCGATTTTATTCCCGC
>JAQGOW010000252.1 GCA_028293405.1 Verrucomicrobiales bacterium | reverse complement strand
CGCGTGACGCCGAAGCGTTTGCCAATTTCTTCCAAAGTTTCTTCGCGGTCGCCGTTGAGATTGAAGCGAAGTTTTAGAATCGTGGCTTCACGATCGTCCAACTTGGTGAGCATATCGCGAACGAGGGCCGTGTTGGTTTTTCCCTCAAGCTCCTGGTAAGGCGTTTCGGCGCGCTCGTCCTCGATAACATCAGCGATGCGATTGGAATCCTCGTCACCGAGTGACGCATCGAGCGAGGTTGGCGTAACCGCTGCCGCTCGATATTGCGTCACACGTCGACGAGAAATGCCGAGTTCCTCCGCGATCTCTTCATCAGTAGGTTCGCGACCAAAAATTTCCTGAAGCTTCATCGCAGAACGACGAATGTGCGCGACTTTGTCGACGACGTGCACGGGCAAACGAATCGTTTTGGATTGGTTAGCCAACGCGCGTTTGATCGATTGTTTGATCCACCACGCGCCATACGTAGAAAATTTTGCGCCTTTGGCGGGATCGAAACGTTCGACGGCTTTCATCAAGCCGATATTCCCCTCGTTGATGAGGTCGAGCAAGGGCATGCCGTAATTTTCGTAATCGCGGGCGATTTTTACGACGAGACGCAGGTTCGCTTTGATCATCTGTTCGCGCGCTTTTTTGTCGCCGCGTTTGATGCGTTTTGCGAGGTCGACTTCTTCCTGGATCGTCAACAGGGCCGTCAGCGCAATTTCGCGTAGATAAAGATTCAATGCCGAATTGGCGTCGTAACGCTGACGTTCCACTTCGGGTTCAGCGACGCGCGGTGCCGGCGTCGGCATTGGGATGGGCGTTTCACGATGTTCTAGGACTCGCGGGTTTGCGTCCGAATGAGGTTCGTTGTCGGGGCTTTCGGTGGTGGGTGCGCGCACACTGACCGAGGTCATCGGTTCGATATTTTTCGGCTGCGCCCGACGACCATGCGATGCCTCGCTGTGCCGTGTTCGAGCCGTCGACGACTGATGATGTTTTCGGCCGTGCAATGCCTTTGCCCGCGGATGTTTGCTGCCGGGTTTGTGAGCTGCGCCGTTGTGTACACGGCGCCGTTTTGTCGCCCCGGATTTGGGGCGGGAAATTGTCGATACCATTTGCGTTCCTCCTGAAATTGTTGAGGGTCAATCCTCCTGCGCACTAATCAACTCCAACAAGACAATTTACTCGTACGGGCGGACTTTTGCTGAAGAAAATTTTACTTTCGGCGATGAGGGTGGTCGGGGTGAACACCATCAGGTGCAGCTCAAGACTATGGCTTGCAGGCGCTTACAAGAGAGTCGGCCAGCTCGGAGGGAGACCATTCATTTCCTTCGAAAATCTTTTTTAAGCGACCATTAGCATCGATAACGGCAGTGCGCAGATTGTGGCTAATCGTCCCCACATCGTGCCAATAACGTTCATCGAAGGCTTCGCACAACTCGGCAATCTCAGTTTCCGAACCGGAACAAAAATGCCAGTGCTGCGGGTCGTAATGCTGCGCCTGAGCATATTGCAACAACTTGTCCGGCCTGTCGTGTTCCGGATCGAAGCTGACACTGAGTAACTGCCAATTTTTCGGCGCGTCTTTGCGCTCAGCGATTTTTTTAACGACCTCGCTGAAGTTGCTGGTCATGCGAGGGCAAAAAGTCGGAAAGGGGCAACTCGTGAAAATAAAGGTGACGGCGAACGCTTCGCCTTTGTAGTCCGCGAGGCTGACAGCCTGACCGAGTTCGTTGGTGAGATGAAAATCCGGCACGCGCTCACCAACCTCCAACGACTTGATCGCGCGGACGGCTTGAATGCTGGAGCGCGATGGCATTTGTTCGGGCCCGGAACTCAGTTTGACGATGTGCTCGATCCAACCGTCGTTGGTGGTCACCATCATGCGAAAGGAAATGCGGTCGCCTGCTTTCAAGCCGCGCAGTTCGTTCGTGTTCTTCACGTCAAACGGCATGGTCATGGCTTCCATGTAGCCGGGGATTTTTTCGTGCTGAACGGTGACAGTTTTATTGGCGGGCTCGACCTCTTTGACGATGCCGCGCACGGAATACGATTTCGGATGTTCGGCGGGCACAGGTTTGTTGCACCCGCAAATCGCGATCGCAATCAGCGCAACAACCAACAGCAGCACCCGCCAAGGGCTGGCTATTTGCCTAGAATTTTCTTCAGTGTGGTGACGCATCGCGCGTTCTCCTCAGGCGTGCCGATGGAGATGCGGAGCCATTCTGGCAATTTATAACCGCCCATCGGCCGCACAATAACGCCCTGCTTTTGCAATTGTTCAACTACGCGCTGGCCGTCGCCGACGCGCACGAGCACGAAGTTCGCGTAAGTGGTCACGGTCTCGAGACCCAATGCAGCGAGTTCTTTGGTGAAATATTGTTTACCGACGGAATTGTTCTCGCGCGTTTTGCGGATGTGTTCGAGGTCGTCGAGTACGGCGAGGCCACCGGCTTGGGCGAGTGAATTGATGTTGAAGGGCTGGCGAATCTTTTCGAGCGCCGAAATAAAATCCGGATGAGCGATGCCGTAACCGACGCGCGTGCCGGCGAGGCCGTAGATCTTCGAGAACGTGCGCATGAGAATGAGGTTTTGTTTCTCACCGCGCTTGATCGTCGGAATAAGATCGAGCGGCTTATCTAAAAATTCGATGTAGGCTTCGTCCATCACGAGTACTGCGTGATCCGGAATGCCATTGACAAGTTCCATCACCTCTTCGTTGGAAGCGAGTGTGCCGGTGGGATTGTTCGGGTTGGCGACGAACACTGCTTTTGTGCGCGGCGTGATCGCTTTGAGCATCGCGGGCAAATCGTGGCCGTAATTTTTGGCCGGGACGGAGATGACGTTTGCCCCCAACATTTTTGCGACAATGGGATAAATCGCGAAGCAATATTCCGACACGACGATGTCGTCGCCGGGGCCGAGCAGTGCGTGACCGAGGAATTCGATGATCTCGTTCGAGCCGTTGCCTAAAACTAAATTGGCCGGTTCAACTCCGAGTTTGGCCGCGAGCTTTTGTTTGAAATAAAACGCGTTGCCGTCGGGATACAAGTGCAACTGCTTTGCGGCCTCTTGAATCGCGGCTAGCGCTTTGGGCGATGGGCCGAAAGGGTTTTCGTTGGAGGCAAGCTTGATGATTTGCTTGGCCGGAATTCCTAACTCGCGCGCGACTTCTTCGATTGGCCGGCCGGGTTGATAGACCGGCAGTGTGTCGAGCATCGGATTTGTTTTGAAAGAAAGTTTCATGGCAACGGCAGCAATTACAATGCGCTCAGGATGCGATTGACGTCAACATGCGCGGCGATGATGTCGCGGATGACGGCGATTTTTTCGGTGTCGGCGGGACGCGTTTTCACGATTAGGTTGTGCACCTTGAAAGCGACTTCGTAGCTGTTCTCAACCGCCAACAACACCGGGAACGGCAACTTATCGATTACCTTCATCACGCTGTCACTCGGACGAAAGCCACCGGTCAGCACGATGCCAGCGAGGCTGTCTTCCGCTTTGGTTTTTGTGCATGCGGCCGCCATGACGATGTCTTCGCGGTCGCCGGGCGTGATGACCAGCACGCGCGGCTTGAAATAGCTCACCGCGTTTTGCGGGCTCATCGCGCCGATAACGACGTGGTTTACTACATTGTGGATGCCGGTGCCATTTAAGATCTCGGCCTTCAACTCGTCCCGTATTAAATCAACGGTTGGGTTGGACAAAATACTCCGATGCGGGACGACGCCGAGCAGTTCGAGGCCTTTGCGTTTGAAGCCGCGTCGGGCAAATTCGGTAACGAACTCCATCTTTTCGGGAAGCACTTTGTTCAAAATCACGCCGATAATCGGCACCCCTTCTTTCTCGAAGAGCGCCTGATTTAGTGAAACTTCGTCGATCGGTTTTCCGATGCCACCTTGGCTGACGATGATCACTTTTGCGCCGAGCAGCTTGGCGACTTGTGCGTTCGACAGATCAAACACCGACCCTACGCCGGCATGACCGGAGCCTTCACAAAGCACGAAATCTTTTTCCCACGCGACGCGGTCGAATGCCTTTTGAATTTTTTTGGCCAACACATCACTTGCAGAGGATTGCAAATATTTACGCGTGAAGTCCGGCTCCACGGCAATCGGGCTCATGTCGACGAGCGGGCAGTTCAGCCGATAGACGCGATCCATCAGGACTGTGTCTTCGTCGATCTTCTGTTCTTCAATTTCAACAAAACGTTGGCCGACAGGTTTGATGTAGCCGATGCGCGGGTGAATTTTTTGGAGTGCTGAAAGCAGTCCAAGCGACATTGTTGTCTTGCCGTCGTTTTGGCGCGTGGCCGCTATGAATACGCGGGGGGTGGTTGTGTTCATGCGGCTGCTTCGCCAGGAAGTTTCTGACCAGCGCCCGGATAAAGGTCATTGTATTCGATGGACTGCAAACCGACGATGGCGGCGACGCCGAGAATGTCGTGCGCGCTGGAACCGCGCGACACATCTGCAGCGGGGCGATCAAGGCCCAACAAGATCTGGCCGTAGGCGTGCGCCTTGGCGAGATGTTGAATTAATTTGCTGCCGATGTTGCCGGAATTGAGATCCGGAAAAATTAAGACGTTCGCACGACCGGCCACTGGGCTGTCCGGTAACTTGCGGATGGCAATTTCCGGCACAAGTGCGGCGTCCACTTGCAGCTCACCATCGAATTCCGCGTCCAACAATTTTTCGTGCGCGAGTTTTTCCGCGAGCGCCGTCGCGGCTTTTACTTTGCCAATGGATGAATGTGTTGCGCTTCCTTTAGTTGAATACGAGAGCAGCGCGACGCGCGGTCGTATGCCCAAAAGTTTTCGCGCCAATTGCGCCGTCGAAATGGCGATGTCGGCGAGTTGTTCGACGGTTGGTTCGGGAATGACGCCACAATCACCCATCATGAGGACGCCGCCTTCGCCGAAACGCGTATCTTCAACTTCCATCACCATGCAACTGGAAGCGGTGGTCGCTTGCGGCGCAACTTTGATAATTTGAAACAGCGGACGCAGCACGCTGCCGGAACTTTGATTGGTTCCAGAAATAATCCCATCGCACTGGTGCATCGCGACCATCATTGCGCCGTAGTAATTCGGCAACATCATGGCCTCGCGCGCTTCCTTTTCCTGAATACCTTTGCTGCGTCGGAGCATTTCGAAACGTTTGACGAACGCCGGCAAATCCTGGCTTTCGGCCGGATTAATGATGCGCACGCCCTCGAGCGAGACGTTGAGCTGCGCGGCGGCTTCTTTCACTTTCGTGCGGTCGCCGAGGAGAATCGGCACACCAAGGCGTAACGAAAAAAACTGCCGGGCCGCCTGTAAGACGCGCGGCTCGGTGCCTTCGGGGAAAACGACGCGTTTGGGATGGCGCTGAAGCTTTTCAATAACCCCTCCAATAAATCGCATGAGGTGTTTTACCGGCGAATGGGCGAAACTTCAAGCCGCACTCCGCTTGAGCTGCGTTTGCGCTTTATCCGCATGCGCTTCGTGGCTACCCTGCGCGCTTATGGGTCGCTCTCAAGCGCGTTCGACAAAGCCACCACCACAGTCGC
>JAQGOW010000227.1 GCA_028293405.1 Verrucomicrobiales bacterium | reverse complement strand
AAATTGGCGAAGTTCTGGAGACCTCGCCGAACACCGTGGCAGGACGTTATCGCTACGGCATTGGAAAATTGAAAGTGTTCTTGAAAGGAACCGAATATGAGCAATCCGGATATTTCGGAGAAACGATTGCAATCCTGGAGCCCGCGACGGCCCTCGGATAAAATCGCGCAGGTGCTGTTTGAAGGCGCAAAGGCGTCGGAATCTCTGCGGCCGAAAACGAGCCATTGGCACGGGATCGAGCTTTGGAATTGGCTCACGCCTGTGGCGGCGTGTTGCCTCACTGTGGTCGTGCTGTGCAGTGGAGTGTCGCGGCGTGGTGCTTCATACGAGCCACAGGATCATTCCGGTTACTTTGCTACCTTGATGCTGAGCGCATCTGCATCGAATGTTTCGTCCCAAACATTTGCATTGAGCAAAGCAGACGAAAACATAGAATGGAACGTTTGGCCGCATGCCACATTTCGAACAACAAATTTTAGCTCTGCACAAAACGAGTTGCGACCGGTTTCCAACTCGATAAATGGACTTTACCCCTAAATAATGAATCCCCAGACCCCTTCTTCGCCCCAACAACCGACACCGCCTAAAAAAGTGGGCGGCCAGACGGTTCCGCCCGCGACGAGCGTTGCGGCAAAACCCTCGAGCGTGCCCGTAAAGACGCCGCCGCTGTATCGGCCCGT
Source organism: Verrucomicrobiales bacterium (assembly GCA_028293405.1). Classification (GTDB taxonomy): domain Bacteria; phylum Verrucomicrobiota; class Verrucomicrobiia; order Limisphaerales; family Palsa-1400; genus JAICXV01. The sequence continues at coordinate 13,672 of JAQGOW010000227.1, read as the reverse complement.
CGATTGGTTCACGCTCGCGATCACCACACTGGTAATTTTCGTCGGTTACATGCTGACGTTGTCGCCGGACGTGACGTTGGAAGATTCCGGTGAATTGGCTGTCGGCTCAATGTATGCCGGCGTACCGCATCCGCCGGGATATCCCGTATGGACGGTTTTCACCTGGATCTTCACCAAGATCCTGCCGTTCTCGAATATCGCCTGGCGCGTCAGTGTGGCTTCGGCCGTGGCGGCGTCCCTTGCTTGCGGTATGCTGGCGATGCTGACGTCACGCGGTAGCAGCATGATTATTGAGAGTATTGCGGACCTCAAAGGCATTGAGCGCAAATCGGAGAACGCGCTCTGCGTCGTGGCGGGTTTCGTTTCGGCAATGTTGCTGGCTTACAACGGTTTCATGTGGAGTCAGGCGGTGATCGTGGAAGTCTATCCATTTAGCGTGTTGTCGCTGCTCGGCGTGCTGACGTGTCTTTTGCGCTGGATGTACGCGCCGCATCAACGTCGCTATATATATTGGGCGGCGTTCCTGTTCGGAATTTGTATCACGAACCACCAGACGCTTCTCGTAGGTGCGATGGGATTGGAAATTGCGATCATCGCGGCGAGCCCAAAGGTCGGGCGCGATTTGCTGATCATTAACTGTTTGAGCTGGGTGGCCGGTCTCATCATCGACCCGGACTCGTTTAAAGACATGGCTGGTAAGCACAACATGATCTTTAACATTTTCAACCTCGTCGGTATCGCTTCGGCGGCGGCGTTGGTTTGGTTGATTATCAAGACGCAGTCGCTCCTGACGGAATGTAAGACGGTTATTTTCATCGGGCTTCTCTGGGGCCTCGGAGTCGCGTTTTACTTCTACATGCCGATTGCGTCCATGACCAATCCGCCGATGAACTGGGGTTATCCGCGAACGGTCGAAGGCTTTTTCCATGCGCTATCGCGCGGGCAATACGAGCGCACCAACCCAACTGATTTCATTCATGACCCAGGCCGTTTCATCAGCCAGGTGGTGATGTACTTCCAGGGTGCCGTGGACGAATTCACCTTGGTGTATCTGATGTTTGCAATTGTGCCGTTCATCTTTTTCTTGCGCATGCAGCGCCGTGAAAAAGCATGGATGGTTGGTTTATTTGGAATTTATATCTGCCTCGCGTTCCTGCTGATGGTCTTGTTGAATCCATCGCCCGACCGCCAAACGCGCGGGCTGGTGAAGGTGTTTTTTACCGCCTCGTACGTCCCGGTCTCGTTGTGGATCGGTTACGGTATGACGCTGACCGCCGCTTGGATTTTGACGCAATTCCAGCGCTCGCGCTTCTGGGTGCTGCTCGCGGGCGGCGTCGCGGTGCTCGCCGCATTCATGGGATTGTATTGGGCCACCATTACTACATATGGCGACATTCCAGGAGCCACCGGTATCATGGCCGGGCCGAAAGCACTCGCTTACGCAATGAATCACCTCGTGGGACGCGGGTTGGGCTCGTTGCCGATTTGGGGTGCACTGTGGGTCGTTGTTTTAGTGGTCGCGTTTGTTGCGCTCATCTTACTTTCGCGCGAACGCGTCAATTTTAAAGTCTTGCTGACCATTTTTGCGTTGATGCCCGCGGTGTCGGTTATCTCGCACTGGGCAGAAAATGAACAACGCGGACACTTGTTCGGGTTCTATTTCGGTCACGACATGTTCACCCCTCCGTTCACGGGCAAGGACGGCAAGTTGAGCTACGATCCCAAAGAGCGCGCCGAGGCGCTCAAGGATCCGGCCAAAGCAAAGTTGATCTATCCTGAAATGGATCGCGATGCCGTGCTTTACGGCGGCACCGACCCTGGCCGTTTCTGCCCGACTTACATGATTTTCGACGAAAGCTTCATTCCGCCGAATTGCCGCCGTGACCCGAATTTTGATCGTCGCGACGTCTATCTCATCACCCAAAATGCGTTGGCCGATAATACGTATTTGGCTTACATCCGTGCGCACTACAACCGGAGCGCGCAGATTGATCCGCCGTTCTTCCAAAAGTTTTTGCCGACGAAACTTCCAAACACCTTCCACAACGACACGCGCGCTTTGGCGTGGGTCGACAATGTGTTCGAAGGCCTCGGCGACAAGATCGAGCGCAGCCGTCGTTGCGGAACGTCATGGTTTAAGGACAGCGATTTCCTGAACGTGAAAGACCTCGCGTCGAAGATGCAGAAGAACAGTTCTGACGCTTTGGGTAAATATCTTTACGACAATTGCAGCAAGCAAACACAAGCTCTGTTGGACGGCAAAGCGGACGAGAGCACTCTGAAGAGTGCGCTCGCCAAGGATCTCAACGACATTCTGCAGAACGGTTCCATCTATAGCGCCGATCGGTTCCAAAACGTCAAGCTGCCGATTCTCGTTTTGCACTCGGTTCAAGATGCGCCAGCAGGCAAGCCGACGACCACCGCGTGGGCCAATACATCTGTGCGTTTGAACCGCCGGATGATCGAGGAAGCGTATCCGTCCGATATCGTGAAGAGCGCGGGCGGCGTGTTTCCTGATACGGAAATCCGCACCGCGTCCGTCGAAGATTCACAAGCGTGCTTCAACGAATACATCAGTGATGCAACGAAGCGTGCCGAACACGATGCGCGTGCCCCAAGTGAACCGCGCCAGATCAGAGGCGGCGAAGACGTGCACTTCGACAACTCCGGTCACGTGCAGGTGTCTGGACAAGTGGCGGTCATGGCCATCAATGGCTTATTGACCAAAGTCATTTTCGACAAGAACCCTGATCACGAGTTCTACGTCGAAGAAAGTTTCCCGCTCGATTGGATGTATCCATACCTGTCGCCTTTCGGCGTCATCATGAAGATCAATCGCCAACCGGTTGAGATCACCGATGAAACCGTCGCGCGCGACCACGATTTCTGGAGCAAGTATTCTGATCGCCTCGTTGGCAATTGGATTACTTACGACACGACGGTTGATGAAGTGTGCAACTGGGCCGAGAAGGTTTATTTCCATCACGATCATAGCGGTTTCAAAGGTGATCCGAAGTTCCTTCGTGACGACGATGGCCAAAAGGCGTTTTCGAAACTTCGCAGCTCCATTGGTGGAATCTATCAATGGCGTTCGGACAACAGAGGTGGCGCTGAAGGGGCACGTTGCCGAAAGGAAGCTGAATTTGCGTTCAAGCAATCGTTCGCGTATTGCCCGTACAGCCCCGAAGCAGTCTATCGCTTTGTGCAACTGCTGTTGCGGATGAATCGTGTCGACGACGCAATTCATATCGCAAAGACCTGCCAGAAACTTGATCCGTTCAACGGCCAAATCGTGAACCTGATTGAGCAACTCGAGTCGAGCAAGCACCAGGCCTCATTGGACGGCGCTCGCAACGTCATGATCCAGATCCAGAACTTCATCCAGGCGCGCCAGACCAACGAAGCAGCGCGCATGCTTGAATCGCTCACCACCCAATACCAGTCTGACGGCACGGTATTAATGAGCGTGGCCGCTGCTTACGTGCAAATGGGCGACCTTGCCGGTTCGGAACGCGTCATGAAGAAGATGGTCTCCATCGCACCCGAGTCAGCAGAGACCTGGTATAATCTCGCTAGTCTTCAAGCCGCTCAGCGCAAGACAAACGACTCGCTGGAGACGTTGAAGAAAGCGATGCAGGTCAACAGCAAAAATCCTGCGTCGCAGGACTTACGCAATTACAACAAGACCGACCACAACTTCGATGCTTTGCGCGGCTTGCCGGAGTTCCAGAACGCCATGAAGTAAGCGAGCACGGCCGAGGCCGCGGTCGTCAAACAGTTGGCAGACTCGCTGCGGCCATGGCTTGACCGTGACGCTTTTCTTTTTCGTCTGGCACGTGGAACTCGATGTTGAGGTCAGGGAACTCTTCGCGCAGCACGCGCCTGGCGTTCTCGACGATGATCGTTCCACCGGGACCGCTTGTGACGCGACCTAACACGAGCACGTGTTTGCAGGTGTAGAAGCTTGCGTAATGGGCCGTGCCGTAGCCGAGATAAATGCCGATCGTTTCGTAAATTTTGCGCGCGCGTTCGTCGCCTTTGTCCATCAGGGCTTGGACGTGTTTGAGCTTCGCGGGTAAATCTGCTCCCGGTTCTGTTTCAATGCCCGCGACGGGAATGAGTCGCCCGACGCATTGCTGTGAGAAATATTGGGCGCCGACGCCGCGATCACCAGACCATTCGTCCGCCGGTGCGTTGGGGTTGTAATCGACCGGTGCGAAGGCCAGTTCGTTCAACCAGGTCGTGATGCGACCTTCGGGTGTGACGAAGCCTGCGGCTTCGCTCGAACCCATCGCGACGCCGAGGACGGCGTTTTCGTTGAGCGACATTGAGCCGGCGAGCGCGGTCACTTCGCCGTCGTTGACAATTTCAAATGGAATGTTGTTCCAGGCTTTTTTGATGCGTAGGAAAAGGTCTTTGACCTGGGCGTTGAAAACATCGGTCGGCACTCCACGAAACAACGAAGCAACCATCACGCGATTGTTGACGTAAACACCAGCGGAACTGCCGCCGATGGCATCAACGCGCGGCAGGTGTTTGGCGGCGCGTTTGAGCGAATCCATGATTTGGTTGAAGTGCCATTCGGGGTCGGTTTGCTGAACCGGGTTCCACAGGAGTTCTTCGCTGAAGACGACTTTGCCGTCGATGACAGCAGCGGCTTTGCGATCGCTCGCACCGAGATCAAAGCCGATGCGATTGCCGCCAGTGTGACGGCCGAGAGCCGTCGTGCGACTTTGCTCAGGTGGCAGAGAAGTGGGCAGAACGACTTCGAACGGCTTTTCGTAGATGCGTTCGCCCATGATGTTGGCGTCGAATTTGCCGGTTGCTGTCGTTTTGAAATATTCCTGCAGTCGTTTGCCAATTTCGGTTGGCCCAACGAAATGAACGCGATGACCGCCGCGGGCCCACAGTAGAAATTTAACGAGACGTTCGACGTGCGTGAAGTTGGCGGCGGCGTCTTTGTGTGATGCTGGAAGAATGTCGGTGTGAAAATGCGTCACGGAACCGTCGCCTTGTTCGAGGGCAATTTGCACCGGCACTGCGCCGGCGCTTTGGGCCGCTTTGGCGAAAGCGCGCGTGGCGAGCGCTGCTGGACGAAAAGTCGGATCGAGCGGCGGCGTAATTTTTGGTGCGATTAAAAAGGAATCCATCGGGTTCATTAAATGTTCAAAATATCAATGCCTGAGTTGTTGTAATAAATCGATGACGGCAGTCACAACTTTTGGTGAGGCATCGACTTCAAGGTAGCTCGAGCGCGCACGCCAGGTTTCGTAGCCGCCGAGTTTGTGTTGTGCTGGAGTGGGCAGGTAACCGTGATAGGCGTTGGCCAGCTCAATCGTGAAGGTTTGTTTCAGTGGCGATTTGGCTTTTATTTCCAAACCGATTTCGGCGAACACTTCGCAAGGGATGGCGACGATGCCGAGATCGCCGATGCGAATTGCTTGTAGAATTACAGGCACTTGATTTGGGAACTCATTGAGCAAAACGGTTTCGCGCGTGTAAACATCGGGACTCCAAGGCGACACTTGGCCGTTGTGTCGTGTGACCTTTGCTAACCGAACTTTGGCTCTTACAACTTCGGCCGGGGTGCCGTGACGGACACCGAGGACGATTTCTTTGGTGACGACTTTCAACGGGACCCACTCGTGATATTGCGCGCGAGAGAAACACTTGAGTGCGTCGTCGGCGATGTCGTTGGCTACGGCATTGATTTTTGTAAAGGCCGGGGCGGGTGTGGGCGCGTGCTCGAAATCAGTGGAACTGCAGTCGCCGCTGGTGCCGTTGGAAAGGATGGCGACGAAGCCGTTTGTGTGTTGTGGATCGAGTCGGCGTTGGACGGCCTCGCAAAATGCCCCGAAGTAATCGGCGGAATAGATGCCATCGCCGCCGACATCGCCGCAGTAATGCATCGAGTAGTTCGCCAGCAACGCGAAGGGTTTGTCGTCGATCGATTTGATGGTGACGACGGAAACGTCGGGGTCGCTTGGCCCGGCGGGTTCCAAGAGGTCGGGACTGCCGGGACGAGGGTTCATGCGCACTTGGTCGTTGGTGCCGCCGAACATGTCTTTGTTGATGACGCCTGGTTTCATGTGCCAGCGGCGATTTGAAACGTGGCGCGGATCGCGTTCGACGTCCCAACCAATTTTTGCTGGTTGCAGGTTGTTGATCGCTTTTAGAACCGCATCCGCGAGTCGGCGCGTCAGGAACATCTGATACTCTTTATCGGCGTCGGTTTGAAAGATGCTGACCGACGCAGGCGCGGAATGGGTGTGCGTTGCCGACATCAAAATGTTTTCGACGCCGAGGCCGCTTTTTTCGTGAATGATTTTTTTGGCGTTGTCGAAAATTTCGCGATAGATCATGCAGCTATCCGCCACGGCAATAGCGAGGCGGTTTGTGCCATCGTCCAACACAATGGCGCGCACGTGCAGTTGATCGTGCAGGTTGGTGCCGATGTGATTGTGCATGTTGCCGTTGATCGACAGACCCATCCAAGGCGAGATGTTGCTCGTGGCGGCACCGGCGCGGAATACAAGTTCGGCGCGGACGACAAGCGTCGCGAATATCGTGAACAGAATTGCGAGGAATGTTTTATGCATGGAGTTCCTTGAGCGTTTTGATGATTTCATCCTGCAATGTGATCGACGCTTTCTCGCCGAAGGGTGAGTTCTCGACTTCGTAACCGCCTTTGGGCCATTCGTCCGGTGTGGCCATGTAGGCGAGGCGACCGTTGGTGTAGCCGCCCATAATCGTGAAGGGAAACGGTGAGTGCTTTTTCACGAACACGCCGGTTTCGCAGAACGGTTCGATGTTGCAGCCGATGATGGCGATGTCGCCGAAAGTGATAATGTGCGTGCGAACACCGGCCTTTGTTTTGCCGCCGAAATCGTCGGCCATGCGCAATTGGATGTCGGCGCGACGGGCCATGTAAGTGGCTTCGGTAATAGCGGCGTCGTTTTTTTCTTCGCGCGCTTGTTTCAGTTTGTTTTTCCAGTGATCCAGTTTCGCCGCGGCTTCGTCCTTCTTTGGTAATCCTTCGCGCAAGGGAACCTGGATTTCTTTTGACACAACGCGCAGGGGCGTAGAGCGGGTGGTGGCAAATTCCAAATCGTATTTACCAAGCGGCGCGCCGGATGGGATAATTTCGCTAAACTTCACCGAACTTGGAATGTTGGTCAGGCTCAAGGCGACTTTGGCGATTTCGTGGCCGAGGATGGCGCCGAGTTGGTGATAGGCTTTGGTGTTTGCGTGGAAGCCTTGCATCGGACCCTGATCGCCCGCGCAGCCCTGGATGAAGAGACATTTGCCGCCGAGCGCTTGTTCGACGACGCGTTTCATTGCGCCGGGATAATCGGGTGTGACCAGCTTCTGCGGCGGGCCCATGATGGTGGCGTGACAGGCGTAGTTCGCCAGCGTTGCTATCGGAGCGGAGGACGACGCGGCGCGATCGTCCCTACCATCGAAACGCAAGACGGCGACTTCACGGTCGCACGGACCTTCTGGGTTTATGCCGAGAAATTTTTCGCCTTTCGGTGAAGTGGCGCGGCGATTTGCGTTGATATGACATTGGCCGCGACCGGCGCGCACTTGCACCGGTTGCATATTGGCGATGGCTTCAACGGCGGCTTCCGTGCACCAGCGGTAAACATTTTCGAACCACGGCCCGACCATTTCGTAGCCTTTTTCGATCCAGCTTTTGTAAGGCACGGGACCGGTGTGGGTGTGGGTGGCGGCGGCGCGGATGTTGTCGATGGGCAACCCGGTGGCTTTGCTGACGGCGTGGCGAATTCCGTCGGCGCGTTCGTTGGTCAGGATTTGAATATCGAGATCAAGAATGATGGCGGTGGTTTTGCCGTCCGAGAGCGCGAGCGCGGTGGCCCACAGATCGAGATCGATGCCTTCAGCCTGCTCATGCTTCTGCGCGCCCCAGCCGCCGTGTGCGATGTTCGGCGGCGGATTGGTGCAGCGGCGTGCGACGCCGGCGAGCAAGTTTGAGTTGGGCGCGGTCATGGAAAAGCATTTCAGCATAAGTCGGCGGAAAAAAAAGGATTCCTTTTAAAAGTGTTAGGAGGTGTTAGCAGGTGTTAGGAGGTGATATTTTCGACATTTTGACCGCTGAATGCGTCGACCATCAGAAAGGCGATTTGGCATGTTCGTATCACGGACGAGATTCAATACGGCTGAGATTTCAATTTTCATGGTGTCAGGCTACCACGGTCACTTGGACAAAGGCTGTCCAAGTGAAATATAAATTTGGATGGGCCATTGTATGCATGGGGACTTTGAAGCGTGTTGTGCAAGGCATACTTCAATCCGACAAATGAGCTGTTTTCGGGGTGTGCTGCCAACTTTTCCCCACCGTCATCAATTTCGCCCTGTCCGTTAACGCTCGAAACCGTCGGTCGCATATCGGGAAAAGCCCTAAAAAAGCTTGCAGCAACGGCCCATCTATCGCATACATAGCACCCGTCTCAACCGTTTAGTTGACCCCATTTTTGGAAGCACCAGTCATGAAAAACCGAATTCCTCTTTTTGCTCTTTTTTTTCTCCTCTGGAGTGGACTTGCAGCAACGGCGCATAGCACTTTTTTTGAATTTTCTGGCACGCTGTCCGATGGTGGCTTTCCGGCCAACGGCAATTATGACATGAGTTTTCAGTTGTTCCCGCAAGCGGTCGGGGGCACCGCTTCGAGCGCGTTGCTTACTGGAAACGCAATCAATGTTACAAACGGGCATTTCACCGTCTCCCTCGACATGGGGAATGTGTTCGATGGTTCTTCCGATTTCTGGATGGAACTCGGAGCCAAACCCGCTGGCAGTGTCGGAAGTCTCGTCATTGTTGCTCCTCGACTGCCAATCGTGGCATCAGCCCTGGCGCTGTTCGCAAATAAAGCCGGCAGCATCGTTTCAGGCTCCATCATCAATCCGAATTTTCTCGGAACCAAGACGGCGATGCCCTTGGATCTGGTCGCCAATAACCAGCGCGCCTTTCGCTTGGATGGTTCGGGGCAGGACCCCAACATCATCGGCGGCAATTCCGGCAATTTCATCGGTGGAGGCGCGATCGGCGCAACGATCTCCGGTGGTGGCACGGTCGGTTTTACGAATCGTATTCTTGGCAGCTACGGTACAATCGGTGGCGGGTTGAACAATCGCGCTGATGGATTTGGTTCGACGGTAAGTGGTGGTCAACAAAATACCGCCAGCGGCCAGGGTTCCGCAGCTTTGGGTGGATACGGCAACGTTGCCAGCGGCGATTACTCGGTTGCCGCGGGCACTTTGAACCGTGCTCTTGCGCCGACAGCAGCTGCGCTGGGCGGCAGCGCGAACACAGCTTCGGGCATTAATACCTTCGTAACTGGTGGCACGAACAGCGTTTCTGGTAGTTCCTCCAGCATTGCTGGTGGAAGTCTCAACGTCGCCTCCGGCAACTTCAGTTTCATTTCCGGCGGTCAGGCCAATACCGCGAGTGGAAACTACAGCTTCGTCGCTGGTGGTTTATCCAATGCGGCCACACGTGACTTTGCGTTCGCCTCCGGACGTCGCGCCAAAGCCAATCATCAAGGTGCTTATGTTCTGGCTGATTTCCAGGATCTCGACTTTGCCTCGACCGCGAATAACCAGATGATCGTGCGTGCCGCCGGGGGCGTGGGCATCAACACCAACAGACCTGCCACCGCCCTGCACGTCGTCGGCACTGTGACGGCCACGAGCTTCGTCGGGTCCGGCATAGGCATCACCAACATTGGCGCTCTCGGGCTGGCATCAAACTCTGTTGCCAATGGCGCCATCACCAATGGCGCCATCACCGCATCCAAAATTGCCACCAACCAGGTAGTCAAAACCATCAACGTCGTTAGACTCCCGCTGCCTCCGATTACAATGCGTGAAGATGTTTCGTTCGCGCCCGGTGCAAACATATTTCTCTCTGCCAACACCAACAGTAACACCATCCAGATTTCTGCCGATATTTCCAATGCTGTTCCGGCCTGGTCCACCATCGGCAATTGGGGCCTGGGCTCGTCGAACTACATCGGGACCGGTGACACAGTGCCTTTCCAATTGCGGGTCAACGGCGTCCACGCCATGCGCTACGAGTCCTCGACCAACACGCCGAACATTATCGGCGGCGCGTCAGGCAATACTGTCCGGGCTGGGATCAGTGGGGCGACCATCGCTGGTGGTGGAAATACCAACGGCGCTTTCAACAGTGTGCTGGATAACTTTGGCACGGTCAGCGGCGGCGTTGGCAACGTTGCCGGTAATAGCACCACGAACATCTACGCCACTGTCGGCGGCGGTGCGAACAACAACGCCAGCGGTTTTGCCAGCACTGTCCCAGGCGGTCTTCTCAACTCCGCCACAACCTTCGGCTTCGCAGCCGGACGTCGCGCCAAAGACGTCCACCCCGGTACATTCGTCTGGGCTGACGGCACCGATTCAGATTTTAGCTCCACCGGTAACAACCAATTCCTTATTCGTGCTGGTGGCGGCGTCGGCATCAACACCGCCACGCCTGGTGCTGGAATCGCCCTGAACGTCAACGGTGTTTTTAAAGCCGCATCCTACGCCAGCAACCAGTTGGTCAAGAGCATCACCGCCAGCGGCTCCACGTTGCGCGATGATATCGTCATCCAGGCCGGGGCCAATATTTCGCTCCTGACCTCCGGCAACTCCATCCAGATTTCCGCCAACAGTCCCGGTAACATCGGTTGGTCGACCGACGGTAATATCGCCACCTCGACCAATAGCTTCATCGGGACCGGGGATAACAAACCGCTGGAAATTCGCGTTAACTCCAGCCGTGCGATGCGCTTTGAGCCCACGACGAACAGCCCGAATATTATCGGCGGTTACGTCTCCAACATGATCGGCACAAATCTCGTAGGCGTTACCATTTCCGGCGGCGGCGCCCCCAATTTGGTCAATGCTGTCACGGCAAGTTTCGGCACAGTGGCAGGCGGCGCGGGCAACACCGCTGGTGGCCTTTATTCCATGGCTGCCGGTTATCGCGCGCAAGCTTTACATCCTGGCACATTCGTTTGGAGCGATTCGATCAATACGAATATGGTTTCCACGGCAAGCAACCAGTTCCTCATCCGCGCGAGCGGCGGTGTCGGCATCGGCACGAACCATCCTGCTTCGGCCCTGCATGTTGTCGGAACGATAACGGCAGATGCCTTCAACGGCGCGCTGACCGGCCCGGTTAACGCCACAGGGACTGTTACCGCCTCTTCATTCGCCGGCTCCGGCGCTGGCTTGACCAGCCTCAACGCCAACGCCCTTACCACTGGCACCGTGCCCGACGCTCGTCTCAACGCTAATGTTTCCCGTTTGGATGCGAACCAATCCTTCACCGGCGCAGTCACGTTTGCGCCATTGAATGGTGCGCCGTTCTCCGTCGGTAACAATTCCAACGTCGTCCTCAACCTCAACGCCAATCTCCTCAACGGCACTCGCGGCGAAGCCTTCTTGCGTATGGGCGGCCAGCCCGGAATTGGTCTAGACACCTGGATCGGCACTTCCGACGCCACACCGTTTGAAGTCCGCGTCCAGAACACCCGCGCGTTCCGCGCCGAACCTACCGGTGCGGGCTCTCCGCCAAACATCATCGGCGGTGCGGTTGACAATACTGTGACCGGAGCAGTCGGTGCCACCATTGGCGGTGGTCAAGGCAACAATGTCAGTGCCAACTTCGCCACCGTTCCTGGCGGCAGCCAGGCGCGCGCGGGCAACTATGGCCAGATGGCTTATGCCAGCGGCGACTTCGCCAATCCCGGCGATGCTCAAACCGGCACCTATGTTTTGCGCGCGGAGACCACCAACGCTGTGGCCACGGAAATGTTCCTCGACGGCATCAGCCAGCGCATGGTTGTTCCGATCAATACCACTTGGGCGTTTGACGCTGTGGTCGTGGCTCGCAGCACGAAAAATACGTCCGCTGGATTCCAGGTCAAAGGCGTCATCGCAAACAACAACGGCACCAATGTCATTGTCGGCGTGCCGCTGGTTACCACACTTACTTCTCCTGGCTGGAGAGTCTTGACTTCGGCCGACAAGATTAATCATTCCTTGTCCATCAAAGTCACCGGAGCATTAAGCACGCGCATCCGCTGGACCGCTACCGTCCGCACCTCCGAAGTCGGGTTCTGAGATTTTCGCCGACCACGGATTGCCAAAGACGCTGTAAGGCCGGCGGCGGAGGTGGTTGGCATCGACGTCGCCGCTTCGCTTCAACATTTGACAAGCCGTTACTTCATAGTATAATGGTCGCGCCGGTTTGTTCCGGCTTTGGGGGGCAACTGAACCAGGCCTTCCTGCGCCGTTCTTTGAAAAATTAGAGATGTCGGGAACCAACGCGATGCCCGACCTCCCGTTGTAGATGATCGAAATCCATCGGCAAATATTACTAAATATCACCAAATATCAGTAAATCTGACCAAAGATGAAAATTCCGCCTCCCGCCGTGTTGCAGCTAATTGCACCTCGTTTTATTTTTACCTCGTCGTTTCTGGTCGATTCGGCAGGACGTCGGGCTAGACGGCAATTGCCACTCGCAACTTCCTGAATTCAGCGTAAAATCCTTAACTTTGTCTGATGACCACCGTTCATAACATCGCAGCATACAAGTTCGCTCAACTGAGCGGCCTTAAAGAGCTCCGCGCCGACTTGCTCGCGCTTACGAAGCGTTTGGGCCTGAAAGGAACCATCCTGCTCAGCTGTGAAGGCATTAACCTGTTCGTCGCGGGCGGTTCAAATGAAATTGGCGAGATGCTTGAGCACTTGCGAAAAATACCGGGCCTCGAAACGTTCCCAGTCAAAATCAGCGAAACGACGCATCAGCCGTTTAACCGCATGCTCGTTCGGATTAAAAAAGAGATCATCGCGTTCGGTGTTCCCGGTATCAACCCCGCGTTGCGCACGTCACCGAAACTTCAAGCCAAGCAACTCAAGCAATGGCTCGACGAAGGGCGTCCGGTCACTTTGCTCGACACCCGGAACGATTACGAGGTGAAGCTCGGCACGTTCGAAAATGCGCGGACGGTCGGCATCGATCACTTTCGAGATTTTCCATCAGCCGTCGCAAAATTGCCTGCGGAGTTGAAAGAGCAGCCCATCGTCATGTTCTGCACCGGCGGCATTCGGTGCGAAAAGGCCGGCCCTTATATGGAAGGGCAGGGGTTCAAAAACATCTTTCAGCTCGAGGGCGGCATTCTGAAATATTTCGAGGAATGCGGCGGCGCCCATTACAAAGGTGAATGCTTTGTTTTCGACCAACGCGTCGGCGTCGATCCGAACCTGCATGAAACCGAAAGCACCCAGTGCTTCAACTGCCTCACTCCGCTCACGGAAGAGGAACAGCAGGACGAACGCTACGTCGCCGGAATATCCTGTCGTTACTGCTTCAAGACCAGCGAAGAGCAAGCCGCTCTGAATCTGAGCCGAAGCCAGGAGAAAATTCGCCAGGCCGCCATACCGCTCCCCGGCAGCATCGCCTACGACAATTTTCGTCCGATCACCGACCCGCTCGAATGCGACGGCATCACCGTAATCGATTTTCTCACGACCACGCTCAAGCATATCGACGCTTCCAAATGGATTGGCCTTTCCGAAAAAGGACTTCTTCTCGGCCCTGATCGGATGCCTGTCGAGCTAAGTCACAAGGTGCGCAC
>JAQGOW010000220.1 GCA_028293405.1 Verrucomicrobiales bacterium | reverse complement strand
AGACTATTCGGCAGGTGGCGGAGGAGATTTCCGGTCTCGATAAGGCGAAGCTGAACGAGTTGCTGGACCCGTCCAAACAGTGTGAGCCGGGTGGGGTGGAGATGGCGGGATCCGGTGGTTAGTAAGGTGTAACCGAGTTTTTAAGCAAAGCACCAAGTCGGCATCAAATTGGCCGGTTTGGTGCTTCTTCTTTTTGCGTTCGAGGAGAGAGCATGCGCTGAAAAATCAGGGTGGGAATTTTACGGATTTTTTCACGTTGGCATCGCACTAGCTAAACTCCTCGTGTCCGGCGACCAAGGAACCGGCGGACCAAAAAACAAGGCGAATAGCCTCGTAAACACGGAACGATCAAACACGAACATTAAAGACACCTGTCTGGATTCAAGACAACCAAGCATGAGCGCACTCATTCCCGCACCGGCAGCAGATCCCTGGATCGTTTTCCACAACGGCCACTACTATTTTTGCGAGAGCCGTAATCAAAAAACTCTGCATGTCCGCAAGTGCGACGACATTTTCGACATTGGCATGGCCGAGAACGTTAAAGTCTGGGAACCGCCGCAAGGGGCCACGAATAGCGACAACGTCTGGGCGCCGGAATTGCACTTCATCGAAGGCAAGTGGTACATCTATTACGCTGCCGACGACGGTGACAACGTCAATCACCGCATGTGGGTGCTCGAAGCGGAAACTGACAATCCGCAGGGTCCTTACCGCTGCAAGGGCATGTTGGACACACAAGGTTGGGCCATCGACGGCACGATCCTCGAGGCGGCCGGCAAGCGTTATATGGTTTGGTCGGGTTGGCCTGGTTGCGAAGATGGCCAGCAAAATCTGTACATCGCGCCGATGTCCAATCCGTGGACACTCGCGGAGAAACGCACGCTTTTGACCAGCCCAACTGAGGCCTGGGAGAAAAATACGATGGCCATTTGCGAAGGTCCACAGGTGCTCAAGCGCAATGGCAAGACTTTCATTATTTACTCTGCCAGCGCGAGTTGGACGGTGGATTATTGCCTCGGAATGATTGTATTGGATAACGAAGCTGACGTGATGAAACCATCGGCCTGGCGCAAGATCACCGACGCGCCCGTGTTCCAGAAGACCAACAAGGTGTGGGGTGTTGGACACTGCTCTTTCGTCCAGTCGCCGTGCAGCACGGAACACTGGATCGTCTATCATGCGAAGTCCAAGCGTAAAAAGGGTTGGAACGATCGTCATGTTCATGCGCAACGGTTCTCCTGGCACAACGATCAGCCGGTGTTCGGAATTCCGTCACCTGAGACGAAGCCGGCACGGGTCGTGACCGAGGTCATTCGTCCTGTTCCGGCACTGCGTCCGATCGCGCAGCCGTCATTGGTTCCGCTCACCGCGTAACTTTTCCCCCACCGCTCCTCGCGGGTAGCCTTTTCTTCTAAAAGGCAAATCCCGCGAGGCAGCGGAGGTTTTTGAATACCAGTAACAAACGCGTCGTCCATTGCGTCTAATGATGCAGATGAGATACGCGTTTTTTTGCGCTTTTGTTGTAGCAGCACTGGTTTTTGCCAGCGGATGCTCGCGCAAAGCCACTATATTCAGCCACGAACCTGAGCCGGATATCACCGGCAGTCCCAGCGATCCCGCCGTCGAACTCAAATGTGAACTGCAACCGGACCATCGCTACGCGTTCCATTTAGAGACAGATAACAGTTATACTTCCAGTAAATGGAAATTTGGAATGGGTTCGCAGGAGACGCATTTCGAAACTGACTACCGTTTGATGGTCACCAACGAGACAAGCAAAGCTCACAAGCAGCTCGATATCGAATATCTCGCGCTGGTTTTGCAGGTGTTTTCGGGAGATGAGTCGAAACTTTATTTCGACTCCGAAAACCGTGCGGTGCCGATGACGGGTGACTTTGCGGAGACGATGCGCAGCTTGATCCATGGTCATTTTGGAGCCGAGCTTGCACGGCGCGGGACTTTGTCGAAGGTCTATGGGCTCGACGAATTAGTTGCGGCGGCGACAGCGAAGAAGAACTTGCGCAGAGTGGATGGGTCGGTGCGGCGGTTGGCTTCGACTCAAACCGTTAGACAGATGGTGGAGTTCAATAAACTTCCGGAAAAGTCAGTGCACGTGGGTGACACATGGCATCAGACGAACGATTTGAGCAACGGACTGCAGTCAGACGCGACGTTCACCTTTCGTGGATGGCAATGGCACGATAGCCGCAAGTGCGCGTTGATCGAATTCGAAGGCCCAATTACCACGCAGAGCGCGAAGAACAAAAGCGCGGTCGAGGACGGCAAGTATTACGGGCGTTACTGGTTTGATCCGGAACTGAGCCTGATCGTCGATAGTGTCGTACACGAGCAGTACACCTGGAATCGAGCCAAGGGACCGGATGGCGAGAAGTTGCCGATGTCCCAAACGGTATCGGTGAATTTAGATTCGGTTTCGACGTTACCAAAACCAGTCGCAACCAATTAACCGAGACACTCTCGGTAAGCTTGTTGAATTTGTTGCACTATCGGAGAACGTGCCGCGGTTTTTCCGTCCACTTGTTCCACTTCGACGATTCCCATTGTTGTGTGTGAAAGGAAGACACCGTCGGCTGTGAACAGGACGTCAGGTTTGGCGGCCGCTTCCTTTATTGGGATTGAAAGCTTCGGGCAGAGTTCCAAAACCAGATTTCGCGTCACGCCAGGCAATGCGCCGCTTTCGATGGGCGGTGTGAAGATGACGTTGTTTTGAATCCAAAAGAGGTTGCACGACGTGCCTTCGGCGAGGTCGCCGTCGGTGTTCACGAGAAGTGCTTCGTCGGCGCCGAATGCATCGGCTTCCGCGCGAGCGAGAATGTGAGTCAGTTTGTTGGTGCTCTTGATTGCGGTAAGCGGGTGGTTGGCTGGGACAGTGATTTTCGCAACCACGACTTTGCGACGTGGCGGGTTGTTGAAATCAAGGGGCGGGGTCGGAAACAGCGCCATCGATAGGAATGGGTTGTTCGCGCCTTTGGGCGAATAGCCTCTTTCGCCGACGCCCCGCGAGACATAGAGGCGAAGGATCGCTTCAGGCATCTGATTTTTTGCGGAGAGTTCTTGTGCGACTTTCCGGAGTTCGTCTGACGTGAAAGGCACTTTTAAATTCAGTAACGTGGCGCCTTGTTGCAATCGTTCGAGGTGCTGCTCCCAGCGAAAAGGTTTGCCGGCGCGGATGCGAATCGCTTCGAACAAGCCATCGCCATAAAGAAGACCGCGGTCGAAAATTGAGACAACCGCTTGCTCTTCCGGGACAAATTTGCCGTTTAGGAAAACGATCATAGGTGTGTCAGGCGGATCAATGGGTTCGATTAGCCGAAGCTTGAACTCCAACGCTGCGGTGTTCAAGCGCCGCGCGGAAACCTGCGGCTTTGGCGATTGTTTCATCGTATTCGGCTTCAGGATTAGAGTCGGCAACGATGCCTGCTCCGACGTGAAAATAGGCTTTGCCGTTTTTGGCGAGCGCGGTGCGAATGGTGATGCTCAGTTGGCTTTCGCGATTGAAGCCGAGATAGCCGATGGCACCGGTATAGGGGCCGCGCGTGATTGGTTCGAGTTGGTCGATGATCTCCATCGCGCGAATTTTCGGCGCGCCGGTGATGCTGCCGCCGGGAAAACACGAGGCAAAACTGGAGAAATGGGTTTGATCGCCGCGCAACCGGCCTTCAACCGTTGACACGAGATGCTGCACTTGCGGGTAGCGCTCGAGGCGGACGAGTTCCGGGACGTGCACAGAACCGTATTCGCAAACTTTGCCGAGATCATTGCGAAGTAAATCGGTGATCATGACCAGTTCGGACATTTCCTTGGCGCTGGTTTGCAGTTCGTAACTGAGCTGAGCGTCGCGCACAGAATCGGTGGAGCGCGGGCGGGTCCCTTTGATTGGGCGCGTTTGAATGGAACTGCCGCTGAGGCGTAAAAAAAGTTCTGGAGACGAGGAGCAGATTTGAAAATGGCCGCAATCTAAATATGCGGAAAATGGAGCAGGGGAGACTTCGTGCAAATTGTTAAATAAATCCCACCCGGACTGTGGCCATTCGCCGGCGAGTCGTTGGGAAAGATTTACCTGATAGATGTGGCCGTTGCGAATGTAGTCTTGTGCTTTTTGTACGCTGGCGATGAAGTCAGCGCGACTGAGGTTGCTTTCTATCACCGGCGCCATTGCCGAATGGTTGGGTGATGCAGCTGCTTTTGACGATCGCGAAAAGACACTGTTCCAGAATTCCAGACCTAGTTTCGCCTGCTCTTCACTACGCGAGCCGTCAGATTGCAGACCTGTGGAAACGATCCACGTTTTTGCAAGACGATGATCGAAGACAACAACGGTGTCGTAAAAGCCGACATTGCAGTCAGGCAGTTCGAGGTCGTTGACCGCTGTGCGCGGAAGTTTTGGTTCGACGAAGTTTTTTAAGTCGTATCCCCAGTATCCGAAACAGCCGCCAAGAGGGAACGGTAAATCGATTTCGTCGAGCAATTCGTAGCGAGACATCAAGCTATCCAGCGCGTGCCACGGATTGCCGAACTGGATGTGCGGTATGTCGGTGGTTATTTCGCAACGTGAACCGAAACTGCGAAATGTCACGAACGGACGCGCGCTAACAAAAGAATAGTGAGCATGTGGCGAATCAAACAGCGCGCTGCGCAGAAGGACAATGCCCGGTTCGCCTGCGAGTTGCTCAACGAGCGTCTCGGGCGTGTGCGAGGTTTGGATTTCCTGGATGGTTGGGCGCACGTGTTACGCGGATAGAATCTTTTCGAACCCATTCGCCGATTTCACCGGGCTAATCAAAGCGAGGTTGAGACGGTTCGGAACTAAAAACTCGTTGGCAGCGCGACGAATGTCAGCGGCGGTGACTTTGCTGAGGCGCAGTTTGACGGTTGCGGGATCGAAGATTTTTCCGTAGCCGAGCATGTGTTCGCCGACCCACATCATCTGGTTCTCGCTATTCTCGAGGCTGAGTTCGAGTTGGCCAATGACGTAGTCGCAGGCGCGCCGGAGTTCGGATTTCGGAACCGGTTGGTCGCGCAGCTTTTTCATTTCGCGCACGATGATCTTCAACGTTTTTTCTAGGTTGCCTTCATCGAGACCAGCGGAAATGACGAGGTCGCCGGTATCGTCAAAAAAACTGTTCGAACTATAAATCGAGTAAGCGATGCCTTGATCTTCGCGAATGGTTTGGAACAGGCGCGAGCTCATGTTCTCGCCCAGAACGGTGTTGAGCAGGCGCAGGCCGAAGCGCCGTTCATCGTGACGTGGGCAAGTGCGCACGCCCAAAGCGAGTTGTGTTTGTTCAGTTTTCTTGCTGAACAGGTGAATGTTCGGTTTTGTTTGCTTCTCGATCGCGGGCGTGAACTGGGCGGGTTTTCCGGTCGGCCAGGATTTGATGTAACGCTTAACTGCTTTAACGACGCTTTTGTGATCAAGTCGACCCGCGGCCGCGATGAGCGTGGACGGAGCGATGTAATTATTGCGCTGAAATTCGACGAGGTGTTTGCGCCGAATGTAATCGAGATTTTTTTCTGTGCCGGTGATGGACCGGCCAAGCGGTTGATTCGGCCACATCGTGGCATTGAGCAACTCATGCACGTATTGCTGCGGTTGGTCCATATACATGGCCAACTCTTCTTTGATGACGTCCCGTTCTTTGCCGATTTCGACGGGGACAAATGTCGAGTTCAAGAGCATGTCGGTGAGGACATCGAGCAATTCGTCGAAGCAATCGTGACGTGCTTTTGAATAGAAGCAGGTATTTTCTTCGCTGGTGAAAGCATTGAGATAACCGCCGATGCCTTCGACGTCCTGAGAGATTTGTTTAGCGGACCGTTTTTTGGTGCCCTTGAACAACAAGTGCTCGATAAAGTGCGAGACGCCGCTGATGCGTTCAGGTTCGTAGCGGCTGCCGATGCCGACCCATATGCCCAGGCTGACGCTGGCCATGTGCGGCATCTCTGCCGTGGCAATGTTTAAGCCATTTTCGAGTCGAGTAACTTGATACATCTCCGTCAACTTGCCTGAATCTGCGGCGGTCGCAATCCCTACGCGAGCGTCTTTGGAATTTGCTCGGGCGGACCGACTCGTTGCATGTAGTCGGCGATGATGGCGATTACTTCATCCGTGCTGTCGGTAACGTGCAGCAAATCCAGGTCGCCCGGTGAAATCATCGCGTTACCTTCCGCCGTTGTTTTCAACCATTGCAGCAAGCCGCTCCAGTATTGGCTTCCGTAGAGAATCAACGGGAACCGCGGGATGCGCGTTGTCTGCACTAACGTAAGCACTTCAAATAACTCATCCATCGTCCCGAATCCGCCGGGCATATAAATGAAGGCCACGCTGTATTTCACGAAACAGACTTTGCGCGAGAAAAAATAGTGGAAGTGCAATGGCACGTTCGCAAAGCGATTTCCTTGTTGTTCGAACGGCAGCTCAATGTTGAGGCCGACTGATTTTCCTTTTGCCTCGGTTGCGCCGCGATTCGCAGCTTCCATGATGCCCGGGCCGCCACCGGTGATCACCGCTAACTTTTTCTCGGCGAGCTCGCGCCCGATCTTAATTGCGTCCTGATAATATTGGTTGGTGGGTTGCAAACGAGCGGAGCCGAAAATCGTGACTGCAGGGCCGACTTGCGAAAGAATCTCAAACGACTCCACAAATTCGGCCATGATCCGAAAAATCCGCCAAGGGTCCTCTTTCGTGAAAGGGATAGCTGGACTGTTCATGCGGGCAATGTAATGACAAGTTGTGTTGATTGTCGAATGAGATGGCGCGGCGTGAATGGAGTTTTGCGTGAATGAAGATTCACGAATTTAAAACCGGAATCTGGTTGCCGGCAGGAGAAGTCGTAAGAGACCGCTGCTAGTTGAAAAAGGTCGCGACTTTGCGGAGGTCGTCTTTTGGAATGAACGAAGCGGCGATCGCATTGCGATTGCATTCCTTGATATCGTCGAGGCTCATTCCGAGAACTTCGTGCGCAATGCGGTATTCGTTGTTTAGATTCGTTTCCAAAACTTCTGGGTCATCGGAGCTAATTGTTACTTTGACGCCCATGTCGAAAAGTCGCTTCAGCGGATGTTCCTCAATGCGATCGACGGCGTTCGTGAGATAATTGCTCCACGGGTTCAGTTCCAGCGTCACACCGCGCGATTTCACTAAATCGATCGCCTTTTGATCGTGAATGATGCGCACGCCGTGGCCAATGCGATCTGGTTCGACAGCGCAAATGGTGTCGATGACGGCCTGACCATTGGTGTCTTCGCCAGAATGGATCGTAATTTTTAGGCCCGCGTTTTTGGCGCGCAGCACCGGGCCGATGAAATGTTGGATTGGGTGCGTCAGCTCGCCATCGGCGAGGTCGAAGGCGTGGATTTCCTTTTTTTGCTGGATTGCCCAATCGACCGTCTTTTCGCACGAAGGCATGCCCATACTGCGGGATGAAATTGCGATCAAACCGATGGCCATGCCGAACTTTTCCTGCGCGCGTTGTTTGGCGCGAAGGATTGCTTTGAGACCGGCGTCCCAATCGATCTTGTGCCCACTGAAAGCGAAGTCAGGCGAGAACCGCACTTCGAACAATTTGATATTTTGTTTGGCCGCATCCTCAAATGCTTCCCATGCGATTCGTTCGACAACGTCGACGCTCGTGATGCTGTTTTGTGCGATGCGGAATGCACGAAGCACTGCATCGAGATTCTTCAACTGTTCCAGAACTTTGACGTGCGGGTCCAGGCCGGCGATGTCGTGTGATGGAAGCTTCAAACCGTATTGCTTGGCAACGTCGATAATGGTCGATGTGCGAATAGCGCCTTCCAGATGACAGTGGATTTCCGTTTTCGGAATGGCGTTGTATTTGGAATCGAAGCACTTCATTTGCAGCGATATTAAAGCAGCAATTTGGCGAAAGGACACGTGGAAAAACTGATATAAGCTATCGCACTATTGCGACGACAGACTTAGTTGCTCGATGGAGTAATATCTGGCATTATTGTTGGGTAGGATGACACTGAAAACTCAACGCCAATTTGTCTGGGTGTTGAGCTTCCTCCTGTGCGCGGCTTTCAACGTTTTTGCTTCGGACTTCGATACCATTGGTGTGACTCCATTGCGTGCAGTCGACCCGACGTTAATCGGGACCGGCATCTATGTGACGCAAGCAGAGGCGTCGGAATCGAACGCTAACACCAACCAATTCGAGGTCGCGCCGGCCGCCGTCGGGCAGCCGACTAGTTTATTTACTTGGATTAGCGGGCTCGGCACTGCGACGACGTTCCCGAACAGTGTCGGAGCGGAATCGGGGCATGCAGGTGGTGTCGCATCGCACTTCTACCACATCTACGACGGACCGTCGCCCGGTGTGCTGCACGTTGACAATTATTTGGCGGATACGTTTTACGAAAACGTTGTAGCACTCTCCCAGGCGACTCCCGGCAAAGTCATCAATCAAAGTTTTCTTTTCGTCAACAATACGTCGGCTCAAGACGCTGCAATCAATACAACCTATGATAACTACGTAGCCCGATTTGGGACGATCTTTTGTTCGGCTGTCGGTAACGGTACAACGGCATATCCACCTGGCGCCGCCTACAACAATATTGGTGTCGGTGTCAGCGATGCCTTGAGCAGTGTTGGCGGAACGCCGGATGGTCGTGCCAAACCGGACTTATGCGCGCCCGGAGAGGAGACGAGTTTTTCCGCGCCGTAC